>CALDWC010000022.1 GCA_937923945.1 uncultured Treponema sp. | reverse complement strand
AAAACACAGTATGTTTTTACCCAAAACATACTGTGTTTTTGCTGAAACTATAGTAGGCACTGATTAATTCAATCGAGAATTAATCAGTGCCTACTTTAAAATCTATTGTTTCGCAAATGTTCAGAATTCTACCTTATTATACTGAACATTGAGAAACAATAAGGAAACGCTGTTAAACGGCGTCAAGCCTTTAATCAGCGTTTCCTATAGTACGAATTGCCTCCGTAAGACTTAGTTTTCCGTATGCGGCTGCGGTACCAACTTTTCAAGTTCTTTAATTCGCTCGCGGTAAAAATCGAGCTCGTCGGGAACCAGTTGCGATTCAGGTGGCTCCTTGGTTTGGGCATTGTGTTTTGCAATTTCTGCATTTAAATCCACAATGTCTGTTTTAAACAAAAAAGGTTCACCGTAGGAAAAAATTTTCCCGTCTTCCGTGAGATACATCGGTAAATTCACCACGGTAGGATATTTCGCATTTTCGTACGTGTCCTTTGACGCAAGCTTTCCGGGTCCTGCTTTTTCGGGCGTGATGGTGAGATAGTACGAACCGTCGCGGTATTTCAGTTCGTAAGTACCGCTTTCATAATTCCGCAGGGTGCTGGTATTCGCGGTAACGCACGCGTAGGTGAGCCGTCCGCGAATTAAAACGCGGGGAACGGTAAAGGTAACGCCGGCATTGTCGGAAAAAGTTGCTTGCTTTTCCGTATTTTCCAAATCATCTTTCCAGTAGCGGAATTTAAAATATTCGTTTTCCGTAAAAAAATACGCATCAAAATATTCGGGGGCTTCATTCGCATAGAGCATAATTCCTTTTTGCGATCCTTGCTCCGTCCAAAAACCGTAGAGCGGGCTCGTGTGTGCATTCATTGCCGACTGCGCTTGTTCATCGGTGATGCCGTAGGGGCGCATTTCCGGCGGCAGCTCCGGTTTCGATGACGTATAATCGTGCCGTTGAAAAAACGAAGTAAATAAAAAAGAATCGATTAAACAGATTGGCATATACACCGATTGTTTCATACGCGGGTAGGTAATTTGCAAAATGTTCAAACCTGAAAAATTGTCAACGCCTGAAATTCGTGCGTTAAAATTACCCGTCGGTTCATACACATAGGAATAATACGGTTTAAGCACAATTTTCATTATAATATTGCCGGTATTATCGGGAGTTGAAAACTCAATAAAGCGTCCTCCGTTTTCCCAAACACCGTAAATCGGCTCCTGCGCTGCGATAACCGTTGTAAAACAAATCAAAACCAATAAAATAGTAAACGCCCTGCATTTCATGTCATTTATTATACTATAAAGCATAAAAAAAAGAAAGGGGCGATTCGAAGCGCACCACGGAAATCAGATTCGTAGAAAAAGTGAGTTTTGAGATTTGAGACGGTAAACGGCAAGCCGTTCGGATTGCCTGCCGTTTGTTTCCGTATCAACGGTTTATTTCCGCCAAAAGTTTTTGCTGAACACAACGAGCATCGTATACAATTCCAAGCGCCCTGCAATCATCACGAACGAAAAAATATACTTTGCCCAATTACTGTAAAAAGCAAAATTATGCGCAGGGCTTACCATATCAAAACCGGCACCGATATTTCCGACGAGGCTGAGTGCGGAAACGATCGCAGTGAAAAGGTTCGCTCCGGCGTTGACGGCAACAAACGAAGTAAGCCCGACAAGGAACAAATACAAAAAGACAAAACCGGCAACGCTGTACACGACATCTTTGCGACCGGGTCTTCCGTTTAGCTGGATACTGAAAACCCCGTGCGGGTACAAAAGCCGCTTGATTTCGTTTCCTGCCTGTTTTCTGAGAATCACCCAGCGGATTACTTTGATACCGCCTGCCGTTGAACCGGAACAGCCTCCGATAAAAAACAACAAAAGGAGTACAAACTTTGCCGCGTCCGGCCACAGGTCAAAGTTCGTCGACGAAAGTCCGGTCGTACTCATAATCGAAGCGACTTGAAAAAATGCATGATTTAAGGCTTCAAGTACTCCGTATTTCGGCAGTAGTAAAAATGCAATCACAAATCCGCTTCCGAAAAATATCCGTAAAAACGCATGCAATTCCGAATTATGCAGCATATCTTCCGGGTGTCCTTGGATCAGACGAATGTACAGTGAAAAGTTCCATGAAGCTAAAAACATAAAAACCGTACAGATAACGGTAATTGCACCGCTATTAAAACTGCTGATACTTGCATTTCGCGTTGAAAAACCGCCGGTACCTAAAATCGAAAACGCATGACACATCGCTTCGGTAAAATTCATACCGGCAAGCATCAATGCAATAATCGGGAGAACGGTCAGCCCGCAATAGACAATCCATAAGGCTTTTGCCGTTTCGGTTATTTTTGAAGTTACCTTTCCTTTATCGGGACCGGTTGTTTCACTTTTGATTAAAGTAAAACCGCCTACCCCTAAAAGCGGAAAAAGGGCAACCGCCAAAACGACAATACCCATACCGCCCAACCAATGGGTTTGCGCGCGCCACACGAGCATGCTGATCGGAGTTCCTTCAACGGCGCTCATAATCGTCGCTCCCGTTGTGGTAAAACCGGAACTTGTTTCAAAAAGTGCATCCGCGAATTTCGGAATCACGCCCGAAATCATAAACGGCAATGAACCGATAAGCGTTGCAAAAATCCACACGCAAGCAACGAGTACAATACCGCCGCGGGTAGAAAGCCGAAACGCTTTGTTTCTCGTGACAAAAAGCAGAACGCCTGTAATCAGCAGTACCGGCAGCATCGGCACAACAAAGGCGGGAATCATATTCAGTTCATGATACGCAACTGCAAATGCTATCGGTAATAAAAATGATATAACGACACAGCTTAAAATTACAAAAATAACTTTCAAATATTGGAGAAATTTCATTGTTCACCGCTCATCATTTTACTGACACGACGACTTTCGGAAGACCGACAAATCACGACCACACGATCACCGACTTCCAACTCGGTTGTACCGTTCGGCAAAACGGACTGTGCATTTCGCTCAATCATCATCAATAAAAACACACCGTGTTCGGAAAAATCTTTTATCGGCTTGGAAAGAACCGGTGAAGTTTGCGATATCGTAATCTCCAGTATTTCAAGCGTTCCCGTTCCTATCGTATGAACGGCGGTAACATTTTTGCCGCTGATATGACTGAGGATTGCATCGACGACGGCGCCCTTGTATGAAACAACCACATCAATTCCGATTTTATCGGCAATCGATTCCATCATGGGACTTTGCACGAGCGTGATCGTTTTATCAACGCCGAGGTTTTTCAAAAGTGTCGAAGCAACCATATTCAGTTCATAGTTTTGCGTAACGGTGATAACGAGATCGCATTCATTCAGTGCCGTTTCTTCGATAAAGCCTTCATTCATAATATCGGCGTTGTACACCAAAGCGCGGGGAAATTTTTCTGCGGCTTTTTTTGCAACCGCTTCATCTTTTTCAACGATGATAATATTGCGATTTGAGGTACGGTGAAACAGTTTTTCAAAAAAGTTTATTTTTTCCTGCTGAAAAAGGTTTTGGACAATCATCATTCCGATTCGTCCCATACCGACAACAGCGATTTTTTTTAAAGGTGTCATTTTCAGTCCGGCAAGTTTATAAAATGATCGTATACTTTTCGGTTCCAGTAAAATTGAAATTTTCGCATTCGGTTTTAAAACGGTATTACCCGACGGGATAATATTTTCATTATCTTCTTCAATTGATACAACAACAAATTTACATGAAATATAGTGCTGGATTTCACAAACCTTTACGCCATTCAGAATACTTTTTTTATTGATGGAAAAACGAACAATTTCGTAGTCGGAGTGTTCAAGCGTCATCACATCACTGACCGCTCCGTATTCAATCGCTCGAAAAATTGCAGTTGTTGCAACTTCATCGGGAAAAACGATTTTGTCAACGCCCAAGAGTTTTTGTTCGGGATTTTGAAAAGTTTCCAAATAGTCGGGATTTCGTACCCGAGCAATTTTTAAAATATCGGGGCTTAAACTTTCGACGATTCCGCACGTGATTAAGTTTACTTCATCGGATTCCGTAACGACAATTAACACATCAGCCCGTTCAATGCCGGCATCAAAAAGTACACTGATTTTGTTTCCCCGATCATTGATGACCATACAATCCAAGCGGTTTGCCGCATGGCGAGCCGTTTCTTCATCCTGCTCAATTAAAATGACATTGTTTCCTTTTTCGATTAAACTTTTTGCCAATGTCATTCCGGTAACCCCGGCTCCCACAATCACTGCATTCATATCTAGCGAGTATAGCATATAAGTGTTTTTCCCGCAAGGTATGAAGTACCGGTTATACAAATACTCGAAAACTTTGACTGGCGGATAATTTATATTGATGAATTTTTCATGTTAAAAACAATAGCTTATTGTGTATGGGTACGAGTTACAATGTCTGCACAATATTCAACGGCATGAAAAAAATCCTTGATTCTTTTACCTTGTTTTAGTATTTTGAAACCAAAGCAGTTGAAAATTGTTTAACAACCAAAAGATAATTACAATAGAGAAACGAGAATAGTGTATGCCTACTTACGAATACGAATGTGAAACCTGCGGTCATCAATTTGATGCGGTTCAAAAAATGTCGGATGCGCCGCTGAGCGTCTGTCCGCAATGCGGATCTGCGATCCATCGAGTTATTGCAGGATTCGGCGTCGCGTTTAAAGGAAGTGGATTTTATATCAACGACAGCCAAAAAGCAAACGGTACCACCGCAAGCAGCACCGGTACAAGCGGCTGTTCGGGAAAATCGTGCAGCGGATGTAGCGGTTGTAAAAGCTGATGAATACAAAGCCGCCGAAATTTTTTTGTGAACATTGCGGAAACGAAGTAAAGCGCAGTACCAAAGTATGTCCGTATTGCGGTAGTTTTTTTGTCAATGTCCGCTGTCCGGTTTGCGGCTTTGTCGGAAATGAACGGAGCTTTGTCGCCGGCTGCCCGAATTGCGGATATGCTTTTAAGCAGGGAGCGAATTCCGCCGTTCCGTCCGAGTCTCCGCCCCCGTGTCAAAGCGGTGCAAAAACAGCGGACAGTGAAAAGCTGCCGGCTTGGGTGTATGCCCTGGTTGGACTTCTTTGTGCCGGCGTTATTGTCCTTGGCTTTTTTATATACCGATAATTTTTTTGATTGCGACGATATCGAGGTTTTCCCGCATTGAAGCGGCGAGTGCATCGTATGCCTTTTCTTTTTCCGCTTTTCGATTTAAAACCCTAAATAAATTTTGCGTGCAGTTTTTTTGTTTTGCTAAAAACGAAAAAAGCCTTTCCCGTATTTGTTCGTTGTCAAAAAATTCGTGGAGATTTGTCCCGAATACACGCCCCGATGAAGAGCCGTCGGCAAAATCGCTTGCGTCGGCACTGCCGCGGATAAATGCTTCGCCGGTTTTGCGCTGCACGGCGTCAGCGCTTTGGAGTACAAAACCGGATACTTCGGCACCGGCAAAAATATTTCCGGCGCTTGACGAAACCGTACCGGAAACGTTTCGCGGAGCTTCTTCGCCGGAATAACACGCGGTAACCGGAAGGAGCTGTAAGCCTTTGATTTCCGTGCTATCGAAATTGTCCTTTAACGTTTCACCGAGTATTGCATAGCCACCGCCGATTCCGAAAAGCAGCTTTTGCGATTCCGCATGCAGGGAAATTTTTTTATCAAAGCCGTTTTCTGCGAGCCAGCGCATATCTTCTATCGGGTTTTTTGTGTCGGGAATAATCAGCACATCGGGAGACTCGATTTCATCGGCGGAGCCGACATAGCGAACAGCGACCTGTTCCGTTTGCTCTAAAATCGTAAAATCGGTAAAGTTTGCAAGATGCGGCAATTTGATAACGGCAATGGTGACCAACGCACTTTCTTTTATTGAAAATTTTTCGGCTAAACTATCTTCGTCGTCAATGTGTAATTTCATAAAAGGTAAAACGCCGAGTACGTCTTTACCGGTGATTTTTTCTAAAAGCCTGATCCCGTCTGCAAAAAGCGTTTTATCGCCGCGAAATTTATTTACGATAAGTCCTTTAATCATAGCTTGTTCCGGTTCCGGTAAAAGTTTTATCGTTCCGTACAGTTGTGCAAATACCCCGCCGAGATCAATATTGCCGACCAACAGGCAGGGCGCGTGTGCAATTTTTGCCATCCCGAGATTGACAAAATCGTCCGCATTCAAGTTTAGCTCGGCAGGACTTCCCGCTCCCTCAATGACAATGACATCGTTATCCGCTTGCAAGGTTTCAAACGCACTTACTACGCTTTCACGCAAGTTTTTTTTAGTTTGATAATATGTGCGGGCGCTGTACTCTCCGTAATTTTTTCCCCGCACAATCACCTGCGACGCGGAATGAGAAGCCGGCTTGAGCATAATGGGATTCATCAGCACGGAAGGCTCTTTTCCGCAGGCTTCCGCTTGAACGACTTGGGCTTGGCTCATTTGTAAACCGTCTCGCGTAACAAACGCATTGGATGACATATTTTGACTTTTAAAAGGAGCGACCGAAAAACCGTCTTGCGTTAAAATACGACAAAGTCCGGTGGTAACAATGCTTTTTCCGACATTGCTCATCGTTCCTAAAATCATAATTGCTTTTGCTTTTTTCATATTTATCTTCTCTAATATCTCACCTTTTTTGTTGCGCTGTCTTTTATATATCACATTCGTGACAGAACGACAATCGTCGACGCAAAAACCGTGCACACAACGCTGAGTAAAAAAACTATCGCCGGCGTGACGGTATATTTCAAATAGCGTTTCTTTTTATATCTTACAAAAAAGAGAATTTGCAAAATCGTTAAAAGAAATGAAACCACCGCAGAAGCTGCCGCCGTAATTTGCAGCGAACGTAAAATTTGCAGCTGGTTTTTATCCAAAAAGGTATAATAGTTTCCCAGCACATAAAAGAAAAAAAACGAAAGCGTCAGCCGAAACAAAAGATGCATAAATGCCCGCAAAAACCGAAGACTGAAAATCGGTATTGCATTCGGTGTTTGTGTAATACCCGGCGTTACCGTTTCATCGTTGTTTTCCGCTCCTGCCGGTTCGCTATTTTTATCGCTCATGCCGTCGCCCATCAATAATTCAATTTGGTAATGACGCGGTTTTCCCCGTCCGTTTCAATTTCGCTTATGCCGCCGTTTTCCGGAGCGAATGACATCCAAAGATCAAAGTTTTTTAACGCCCACGCCATTGCCATGGTGATTGAGCCGTAGTGACAGATCACGAGCGTATCGGTTTTGGTGCTTGCAATATCATCCAAAAATGTGGAAACGCGGGTAAACACTTCAAACGAACTTTCACCGGCAGGCGGCTTTCCGTCTTTTAAGTCGGAAAACCAGTCTTTGGTTGCAAGCGGATTTTCTTCAACGATTTGCTTGTACGTTTTTCCCTTGAACGCTCCGAAGTCACGCTCTTGCATACGCGGATCCAAAATCGGGTTTTCAAAGCCTAAAACTTTTGCCGTGTCCACCGCCCGCAGGAGCGGACTTGCGTATACTTTTTCAAAGTGAAAATCGGCGAGCTTTTCTTTGGTGAGCAAAAGCTCCTGATATGCTTCCTCACAAAGCGGTGTCGATTCTTCGCTGAACGTTTTTTCGTTATTGGAAATTGTTCTACCGTGCCGTACTAAAATTATTTTCATTGTCATTTCTCCATCGTTGTATTACTCTGTCGTTGAAAAATACCTACGACGCAAAGGACTAGCGTAAAAGCTCCGTATCGGGGAAAAGATTTTTTGCTTTTAAGTAATAAAAAAGTCCCGCCGCATGGAGGGCATGGTCATAAGGCGGCGTGCCGTATCTTTTCACCACTTCATCGCGCGGTTCGACGCTGACATGCAAAAATTCATCCGCGTCCAAATGCAAACCGGAAGCCGCTTTCGTCCCGCATTGTGCGGTAAACACATATTGCTTATTTTCCATAATCGCGGGGTTTGGCGAAAAGGCGGTCAGATAGTGCAGTTCCCGGGCTTCATAGCCGGTTTCTTCTTTGAGTTCGCGGCGAGCGGCTTCTTCCGGCGTTTCGCCCGGATCAATCACGCCTCCCGGAAATTCAACCGACAAGCATTCGCTGCCGTGTCGCCATTGTTTTACCATCAAAAAATAAATGCGCTGATCTATTTCAATTTCAGGAATAATCATTACCCAGTTGCGGGCTTTGAGCGTGATAAACTGTTGTTCGGTATTCTCGGGCGACCGACACTGCTTTTCGCACACGCTCATAATACGAGTGGTAAAAATCGTATGTTCCGAAATTGCTTTCCACGAAATATCATCAGTCATAAAACGCTCCATCCAGTAGTATGCACTGATTAATCGAGAATTAATCAGTGTTTCCAGTAGTATGGGGCTATTATATCCGAAGCGATAAAAAACTTCAACGGAATAATCTGACGTGAATGCAGCACGTATTCGAAGCACGATGCACTACTTAAGAGAGACACTGTATAGTGCTTACGAGAGCCACTTTATAGCGCTTAACAGAGGCACTTTATAGTACTTAAGAGAGGCACTTTATAGTGCTTAAAAGAGACTCTTTATACTGCTTGCTTGTATAAATCGTATGCGGGCAAACTTATTCTGTAAGTTCTTCAAGCCGTCCATCTCTAAGGCGGTATCTGACCGTGGCATATGTACGTAGATCATGGTGAGAAACCATAACCACCGCTGCGCCTCGTTCCGTTTGTTTTTTTAGTTGTGTAATCATAACTTCCGACCAATGTTTGTCTAAGTCGTTCATCGGTTCATCGGCGAGTATCAAAAGCGGTTTGTGGATCAAGCTTCTGACAGCTCCTGCTCTTCGCCGTTGTCCGCCGGAAAGTTGAAACGGCAAAAAGTTTTTTCGATCGCTGAGACCGAATTCGGCAAGCAGCGCGTCGATTTCACTTTCCGCTCTGTTTTGCGCTTTACCGACAAATTCTATATTTTGCTTGACCGATAACGCTTGTATCAAATTTGTTTCTTGAAATAAAAATCCGATTTTTTCCGCTCGTAGCTTTGACACCTGAGTATCGTTCAAGGAATAAGGATCTTTTCCCTCTATTAAATATTTTCCGTTATCCGGTTTTAACAGCGTTCCCATCAAATACAAAAGCGTACTTTTGCCTGTACCGGAATTACCTTCAATCGTTATAAAATCACCGGCATTTACTTTCAAATCGATATCTACCAGCGGAGTAATTTTTTCTCCCATGTTAAAACTTTTACTGATACTTTCCAGTCTGCAAATTTCCATAATTTATAAATTTCCTTGTGTGATAGCTTCCTGCGGATCAAGATTCACGCTTTTTATTGCAGGATATAAAGCCGACACTATGCCGATACCAAGCGATAAAAGACATCCGATTGCGATACTGAATAGTGAAGTTTTGAAATTCCACACGGAAGGTGTTATCGAAAAGCTTTTTTTTAGGATATTTACCACTGCGGGCATACAAAGACTTGTTGTAAGAGCTCCAAAAATTCCACCTAATAACGCCATCGCCGAACATTCTCCGATTATCTGTACAAAAATAGCAGTTTTTTTAACTCCCAAGGCTCTGAGTAAACCGATTTCTTTTTTTCGTGAGTCGGCTATTGCATTAAAGCGCCCAAATAAGGATAAAAAGCTGACGAGTAAAACGCCGAGCCAAAAAAATATTAAAAGCTGCATAATAATTTTTATTTGGGCTTGCAACTGCGCGATAGTTTCACCCGTTAAAACAACTTTCACTCCCTTCACCTGTTCTTCCACATCGTTTTGAATATCCGCCGGATCAACCCCATCTTCAAGCTTGACTAAAATAGCCGAGATATAATCGCTCGGATTTCTTTTTTTCCACAAGCTTTCTTTAAAGACCGAATTTCGACTGAGTTCCCGCACGGCATCTAATGTCATAAATATTGTATTGTCCATACCTGAACCGCTTGGATTGAGTTGATTTATCGGATAAAATTCTATTCCCAATATTAAAAAGGGTTTTCCAATCATATCTTTATCGAAATTACTTCCCAAAATTATTTCATTGGGCTTTATTTTTTGAGTTTTAAATTTTAGGTACGGTTCGAGTATAAAATCAGTATCGGGGTCAAAACCGATGATTCGTACTTCCTCGCCGGGATTACAGCAGGATAGCGCCAATGTCTGAGCAAAAAACTGAGGAGTAAAATTCGCAACTCCTTTGATTTTCGCGACGTCGTCTAAAACGGTATAAGGCATATACACATTCTCGGGCGAGGCGGTAAACAAAAGCTCTCTATTTTCAATGGGAGCATAGCCGGGAACTAAAATTAAATCTGCACCGAGTTTTTCTTTTGAAAGCTTTAGTCCGTCTTGCATAACAAGTAAAATACCAAAAACAAGCGTAAAAATAAAAATCGTTATGGTTGTAATCGCTACGCTCATGAGAACTTGCCCCTGGCGTCGTTTAATATTATTAAAAATTAAAAACAAACTTCTCATCGTCGTATCTCTTTGCAAAGTATTGCAGTAATTTACCGGAATAATTAAGCTAATGGCGATGACTCATTATAGATAAATGCCGGAGCTTGTCAAGGTATGAAAAGTAAATAAATATTTATCTATTGACATTTTTGATAAGATTACTATACTGATAGCATCAGGATATTGCAATCATGAAAAGCACTGTGGATGAGCGGGTAAAAAAGCAAAAAGCCGGAAGTTTAAACCGGCAGCACTTGTTAAAACTGGAAAAAAAAGAAAAGACCCGCCTTGGGAAAATAATCGATACGATTATTCTTTTGCTGCCTTTTATCTGCGGTGGTATTGCCGTATTTGAGTATACCGCCATACCGAACAAAACGGTGAACCCGTTTCCGTATCGGTATACCGCTTTCCTTTGTATTTTAATCTGCCTCTATGCTTTGTTTGTACTTGTTTCAATCGTTAAAAACAAGTTAGGAGATTTTACTTTTTTAGCAAAAGCACGGTACCTTGCTCCGCTTTATTCCGCCGTTTTTTTGTTTTTAGCGCTTTATGATTATTTAACCTTAAAAACCGGTATTTTAACACAGCCGTTTATTCCCTGTATTAATTATATTATTAATGCAGGATTTGCCGATTATGCTTTATTACTTGAGTGTACAAAAAACACTTTAGTATTATTGTTTCTTGGATATTTTTCAGGTGTTATCCTCGGACTTATCACCGGTGTTTTATGCGGTTATTTTAAAAAAGTGCGATACTGGATTTCGCCGATTATCAAAGTATTGGGACCGATACCAACGGTAACATGGGTTCCGATAATGATGGTTATTGCATCTTCACTGTATACCGGTTCTATTTTTATAATCGCACTTGGATCTTGGTTCGCTGTTACGGTTGCTACGATGACAGGGATTACTCATGTGAATAAAGATTATTTTGAAGTGGCGAAAACACTTGGGGCTAGTTCTTCGCAGCTGGTTTTTAAAGTTGCTATCCCCGCTGCTATACCTTCGATATTGCAAGGTTGCACGCAAGCAATGAGTTCCGCTTGTGTATCAATTCTCATTGCGGAAATGCTTGGGGTAGAATCCGGCTTGGGATGGTATATAACCTGGCAGAAATCTTGGGCAAGCTACGACAAAATGTTTATAGCGATTGTTATTATTTGTTTGATTTTTATTGCCGTTACAAAAACCTTGGATAAAATTAAGCAATACTTGTTACGCTGGCAAACCGGGGAGAGAGAATAATGCAAGACACAATTATTTTGTCGCTGGAACATGTCAGTAAGAGTTTTGCTAAAATTGAGCACGATACGGTAACCCATGCGCTTGATGATATAAATCTTTCACTCAAAAAAGGAGAGTTTGTCAGCTTGCTCGGTCCGTCGGGTTGCGGTAAATCTACGATACTTCGTCTCGTGGCAGGTTTAATTCCTCCAACACAAGGGCAAGTTATGGCTGAGGGAAAAAAAATCAAAAAGCCGGGACCTGATCGCGGTATGGTTTTTCAAGCTCCGACATTATTTCCGTGGCTGACCGTTGAAGACAATGTTGCTTTTAGCTTGAAACTCAAGAATGATTTTAAAGTGGGCGATACACGGGTAGCGAAAATGATTAAAATGATAGGCTTGGAAAATTTTAAAGATGATTATCCCGGACAACTATCAGGTGGAATGGCTCAACGAGTTGCCCTTGTTCGAGCCTTAATCGCTGAACCGAATATTTTGCTTTTGGATGAACCGTTAGGAGCGCTGGATGCCTTTACGCGAATGAATATGCAAGATGAAATTTTGAAAATTTGGCAAGAAAGAAAACAGCTCATCTTAATGGTAACCCATGATGTTGACGAGGCAATCTATATGAGTACGAGAGTTATTGTCATGACTCCAAACCCCGGTAAAATACGAGACGATATCAATATCGAACTGCCATATCCGCGCGAACGTGCTTCCGATGAATTTATTGAATATAGAAAAAAGATTTTGAATGAATTGCATCTGGGTGGGAAGCATGAATAATATGTATCAAGAACTTTTGGCATTTATAATTTTACTATTTGAAGGAGAATAGTGTTATGAAGAAAAAACTATTTTGGGCAATGCTGGTATCGGCATTGGTATTGTGTGGATGTAAAGCGAAGGACGACGATGCAAAACAAGCAGCAAATGCGCCTACTGCATCAAAAAAGGTAATCGATCCTATGCTTGCACATGAAGGCAAAGTTGAGGTAAGGCACATGACCGAACACATGAATTCATACGAGGCTTCAACTTCGGGAAATTGGGAGGCGATGTTTGTTCCGATATATGATCCGGGGCGAGCCGTTGATATGGAAACAGCCGATTTGACGCCAACCGCGGAAGAACTTGCCGCCATGAAAAAAGAACCGGCGTGGGGACAAGATGTTCTTTACTATATGAATGACGGATGTACATCAGGTCCTACGGTTGCAGCTCATCTCGGTTACTACGAAGAAGCAGGTTTAACATCAAGAGGTTTTAGAGGAACTTCCACTGTTGAGGCTCTTGGAACAGGAAAAGCAACTGTAGCGGTAAACCATATAGCAACGATGCTTGTTCCAATTACGAATGGTGTCGATTTAACCTTTGTCGGTGGTGCTCATATTGGCTGTAAATCACTCTATGTTCTTGCCGACAGCGACTACCACACAACCCAAGATCTCAAAGGAACATCAATCTCTGTACCAAATGGAATTGGAAATGCGGATTACAATATTACAAGCATGCTTTTAGATGCAGACGGGATCAATCCAAGAAGCGATGTTAAACTGACTCCGGTAACGGTGGATGCTTGTGTTGTTGCTATGGAAAGAGGAGAAATATCTGCCGCACTTTTGAGTGATGCTTTTGCGTACAAGTTGGTAAAAGACGGTAAATTAAAATGTATCCGTTCTTTGCTCGACGATGACTTTGCCGGTAAAAATTGCTGTGTTATCGCTATGAACAGAACCTTTGTAAAACAAAACCCTGTTATATCAAAAAAGATTGTACAGGCTGTTCAAAAAGCACACTCGTACATGCGCAAAAATCCGGAGGAAGCAACGAAGATGCTTATTGCGCAAGGTTGGAACGCAGGGGACTATGAAATGAATGTTATGCTAAACAACTCACTCCAGTTCGGTGTTTCCGATTCCCGAACGCAGGAAAACCTCACCGATATAATCAACAGGTATATTCGATTGGGATTAATTACCAAAACAAATAATGTCGATGAAGTAATGTCCAAAGCATGGACACCGGTTCAATAAGACTTCAATAATCAAAAAAAGCCTTGCATAATTTTTGCAGGGCTTTTTTATTTCATTACCGTGAATGTTAATTTGGTAACTGTGTTTCTTTATTTACAAAAATACCGACGATGCTCATGATCATTACAAGTACTGCAATACTTTTACCCCACACTGCATTTATATTACACGGCATACTTGCATTCATACAAACCCCAATGATGTGAGTGTAGGTTAAAAAAAGCAAAATACCGAGTACGAGGTTTATCAGATATAATTTTTTTACTTCATGCTTTGAGATAAAAATCAACACGGCGACGAGAATAATAAGTCCCGCTATCAGCATTGAAGTGCGTCCCGTGTAAAAACATTTCATCGCAATTTTTTTGCCGCTTGCTAATTCCAACTTTGCTTGACAAACCGGTGCCCACCATCTGCTTGCTGCAACAAATATCAAAGCCGCTATTGCCTGAATAACGGCTATCGCTTTTTGAAGTTTATCTTTCATCGGTAAATCTCCTCCGCGGCAATTTTATTTTAAAATCACCGGTTAAAAACAATGATACGGAGAACATACTATAAAAATAAAAAAATATCAAGTTCACTCGCATTCTCAACAGGGAAATTGATTTTTGTAGAATGTTTTTACGCCCACAGATCAGTCATAAAAGCAGTATGTTCAAGGCTCAATGAACGCTGTAATAATTGCCGCCATATTTTGCAATAATGTGGGGCTTGACAATAAAGTATTTTTGATATATAAATAATTATATATCTATATAAAAATATAGATATATAAAACAGAGCAAGGAGACTCACGATGAGTATTATGAACTTTTCTATTCCCCGTCAAATTATCTACGGGGAAAATGCGATGGAGCATCTGGCTCATTTAACCGGCAAAAAAGCTGCAATTGTGACAGGCGGAAGTTCAATGAAAAAATTCGGCTTTTTGGATAAAGCCGTAGCGCTTTTGAAAAAGGCGGGCATTGAATCGATAATTATTGACGGTGTAGAACCGAACCCTTCGGTTAAAACGGTTATTGACGGCGGCAAAAAAATGAGTGATTTCGGACCGGATTGGATTGTCGCGCTCGGAGGCGGTTCGGCACTGGATGCAGCCAAGATTATGTGGTGTTTTTACGAGCACCCCACGCTCAAATTTGAAGATATTATCCCCGTCGGCTCAATGCCGCCGCTTCGCAATAAGGCAAAACTGATTTGTATTCCTTCGACGAGCGGCACGGCAAGTGAAATCACGGCTTTTTCGGTTATTACCGATACCGATAATCACATTAAATATCCGATCGTTGCCGGAGACATGGTGCCGGACATTGCAATCCTTGATCCCGTTATTCCGGTATGTATGCCGCCCCATATTACGGCAAATACCGGTATGGACGTTTTTGCACACTCGATTGAAGCATTCGCGTCAACTGCGGCAACATCGTTTACCGATCCTTATGCAATAGAAGCTTTGCGTCTTGTCATTGAATATCTTCCGCTTGCATATAAAAACGGCAACGACATGACCGCTCGCGCTCACATGCATAACGCATCAAGCCTTGCCGGTATAGCTTTTACCAATGCCTCACTCGGATTAGTACACTCGCTTGCCCATAAGATAGGCGGCGAATTTGGTGTTACGCACGGTTTGGCAAATGCCATCCTCATGCCCTACATTATCGACTTCAACCGTAAGTTCTCGGATAAATATGACTTAGCGGAAAAAAGACTTAGCGTAAAGGACATCGCCGAAACAGTTCGTGAATTAAACAAAAAACTCAATATCCCCTTATGCTTTAAAGACTGTACGGAAGTTGATTTTAACGAGAAAAAATTCACAACGGTTTTGGATCGTATGAGTAAACATGCCCACGCAGATCCCTGTACGCTTACCAATCCCGGAAAGCCAACGCCAGCCGATGTAAAAATGATTTACGAGTCCGCGTATTACGGAAAAAAGATTAACTAACATACAAGGCGACCTTTAAAAACTTCCGTGTTTAGAGGCCGCCATCAAAATTGTTCATTAAAAATCAGCGATGAGCAAACATCAGTTTGCGAATAAGCTGATTTCCGCCGTTTCGCAACTCAGTGAGAAACGGCAGTATAAAAAGCGATCTCTTGCGTGAGCAAGAGTCGACCGGTTAATGAGCCGCACTAATGCTGCGGCGAAGTTAACCGTTCGTTTGCTAAAAGAAAGCGCTATTAAACTGACCGTCCGTTTATATCCGGATCAATTAAAAATAATAAAGGACTGATATTACTTGCCGCCAGCTTTGAGCCCAAAAGGATGCACTGATTAATTGAGAATTAATCAGCGTTTCCAGTAGTATGGGGGTATTATATCCGAAGCGATAAAAAACTTCAACGGAATAATCTGACGTGAATGCAGC
>CALDWC010000021.1 GCA_937923945.1 uncultured Treponema sp. | reverse complement strand
TATTGTTTCTCAATGTTCAGTATAATAAGGTAGATTCTGAACATTTTCGAAACAATAGATTTTAAAGGTGGGCACTGATTAATTCTCGATTGAATTAATCAGTGTCTCCTTAAAGAGGTAGCGAAAAAACTGAAATGGAGGTATACTAAACAATATGCTTTCTTCCATTTTTAAAACTTTTTACGGCTTTATCAACGAAAAACGCGTAAAAATTTATATAACTCATCTTATCTTTCCGGCATTATACTGGTTTTTCTTTTTTTTCTTTCAATTTTTCCGTTATTCAGAATCGATTACCGCAGTATTGCGAATTGCACATTTTTTTATGATCAGTTTTTTTACCGTGCCGGTTTTAGCATATCTCGACGGAGCACAAAACTTTCGAAAAGCAATTCGGGATACGTGTAAAAATGCCCTTTTCTTTTCGGTATTCACGTTGGGAATCAATACCGGCTTGCTCTATGGAATCCGTTTTTTTGTTGCGCGCGACCGTCTGGTTTTTGCCGGTATATTTGTATTTTTTTTGCTGTCGGCGAATATTGCATTTGTGTATGTACCTGCGATATTAAGCGGATTACACGATCGCTTTTTTTCAAGTTTGAAAAGAAGCGTTTTTACGTTTATACAGTATCCGCTCATCACACTTTTATTTTTTGTGATACAAGTATTTTTACGCATTGTTACGTTTTTTACGCTATTTATTGTTCCTACTTGGATTTTCGCGGAATTATTTTTTCTCATTTCATTAAAAATTTTTCTCGCAATGAAGTAAAAAAAATAAAAAAATGGTAATATTACAAGGGATGCAAAACAGCACCCCCGAAGGAGTTTTTATGGCAGATGAATTTTCGTACACTATCGAAAAAGAGTTAGGTGTTCTTTCGACTTCAAAGTCGGGATGGACGATTGAGTTGAATTTAATTTCATGGAACGGCAGACCGGCAAAATACGATATTCGATCGTGGGCACCCGGTCATGAAAAAATGGGTAAAGGAATCGGTTTAACCAAGGATGAACTTATTACATTAAAGGGAATTATCGAAACTTTGTAACCATAATGCGCTATTCGGCGAAATTATCGCCCATTTCGTGAAAAATTACCCTCTTGACTTTTTCGTTTTTTTCCGATAAAGTATACGTAATGAATTGAGGAGGAGTTTATGGCTCACGTAATTTCAGATGCTTGTATTGATTGCGGTGCATGTGAATCCGAATGCCCGGTAAATGCTATTTCACAGGGTGACGGAAAGCACGAGATTGCTGCCGATACATGTATTGATTGCGGACAATGCGCTTCTGTTTGTCCGGTCAGTGCAATCAGTCAAGGCTAATCGCTTTGTGACGGTTAAGGTTGTCATCTCTGTGGCAACCTTTTCATTTAATGCGGATGTGTGAGTGATTTTTCCCCATGGGGCAAGTCGATGCCGGTACGGATATGAAAGATATTTTTACCAGATATAAAAACGCTTTTCGAGGTTTCGGTTTGGCGGTTGTCGCTGTTTCGGTTTTAGCCGTGTTTTCGTGTGCGATCGTGTTGCCGATTTGGTTTTTTGCCGAAAACTTTCCGCGCGGATACACGATCGTTGTTTCCGGTGTTTTATGCGCGGTTGCCGTTTTTTTTATCGTAAAACAAATATTAAAAAGTATGAAACACGATAAAAAAAAGTTTTTGCACTCGGTTGTGCGTTTTTTTACCTTTGTTGGATTTTTTATTCTTTCGGTGTACGCTCTATTTTTCCTTAGTCGATCGGCTGCTCTTTTGTTTTTTTTAGCTCCGTTTGTCATTTTTTTTGTCATCGGAGTTTTGAAATCAAATATTACAAAAACGGATCGGGTGTGATTTTACTTTTTTTTCTACTGGCTTTTTCAATGCCGATATTCGCCCAAAATTTGCCGTACCCTGAAATTCATGATTTGGAAGCGAACGATATTTTTTTTAATCAATATACGGTAGCGGTTGCCAATTCACGAAAAACGATTGCCGCCTATGATTCGTCTGCGGATATTACGCCCGAGTTTTATACGTATCGGGTCAAAGCGGAAGATACCATACTTTCGATTGCAGCCCGCTGCTGCATTCCCTATGACGCACTGGTTACGCTCAACCGAATCGCGAGTGCCGATGAAGATATTACCGGAAAGCTGATTATTTTACCGTCTCTTCCGGCGTTGTACGTATATAAAAAGCCTGACTCGACGCTGGAAAATCTGATAGCGAATTATGTCGATCAGGTGGCTTCTCCGTTTCAGGGATTTGAGTTTCCGGTGTTTACTGCACCGCAGCAAGTGTCATTTGTGTATTGTTTACCGAATGCCCTTTTTGACGGCACGGCTCGTTCGTTTTTCTTTCAGCCCTATTATCGATATCCGCTGGACACCGGCTGGGTTTCATCGCCGTTCGGTATGCGGCGAGATCCGTTCACCGGACGAAATTCCTACCACAGCGGTATTGATATTGCGGCGCCGCGGGGAACACCGGTTCATGTGATTGCAGGAGGCGTCGTTACGGATGTTGCGTATAACAATATACTGGGAAAACATATTATTGTACAGCATAAGGATGGACGCGAAAGTGTGTATGGACATTTAAGTCAAGCATTTGTTGTTGTCGGCGAAACGGTAAAATCGGGTAAAACAATCGGAGCTGTCGGTTCAACGGGTCGTTCTACAGGGAATCATCTGCACTTGGAAATTAGGGAAAGTCGTATTGCACTTGATCCTGCAAAGTTTTTAAAAAGCCGATAGATTCCATACGACGGAGGTATTTTATATAAAAGATGCACATGATTAATAAAAATTTTACCCCAAAATTTTTCTTCATAGTATATACTTTTTTAAGCGGCGTCCTTTTTGCGGAAAATGTACGGTTGACATCGCTGGAAACATTGGAACTCAGCACTGAAAAAGTATCGGTTGGCGTTCGGTACGGTGCCGGCGTTGCTATAAAATTTGACACGCGAATGAACTTTTTGCGCGGCATCGAAATTGAAATCAAACAAACCGATGCGAGTCTTGCTTTCCCGAATTCGCTTGAGTATTTGCTTATGCGATGCTCCGAAACGCCGTCCCCGAATAAGCTCGAATACCGCACAAAAATGATTGAACGCAAGTTGCTTCCGCAGCGGGTTTCAACGGTACTGCATATTCCGACGCGCGAAAAACATGGACTGCAGTCTTCGGCGTATGCGAAAGTACTGCCGTACACCTTCAAAAATGAAGACGGCTTTCTTTTGCTGCAGATTTTACCGATTGTAAAAGGCTTCACAACGGAATTTGAGCAAGCTCTTTTTACGATAACGATTAAACCGATATACACAAATGAAGGCGGGTTGGCGATGAATCTGAAATTTCCGAATCCAAATAAGCACAGTGCGGTAAAAGTAACGCTCAATGAAACGCCGGTCACCTTACCCACTCCGCCTGAATTTTTTACGCTCCCCATAGGCGGCTACCGATTTGTGCTTGAAGCGGACGGTTACCGAACCGAAGTACGGAATATTCAAATTGAACAAGCCCGTATCGAAACGCTCGATATCCCCTTGCGATCGATTATCCCACTTCTTTTTATTTATGTGCCGGACGAGGTGGAAGTACAGCTTGACCGTAAAACAGTCGATACAAAAAAAACGCCGCTGGAACTTTTGCCCGGAAAACACTCCGTCAAGCTCGAACTCGGCGCTTACGAAGTGTTACGGCAAATCGATGCCGAAGAAGGAAAAATCTACACGCTCACGATGGACATCGGAGTCGATGTAAAAGTTGATGAATAAAACGTTTAAATAAATCTTGCTTTAAAACCGATTTGAGAAAAAGCCTTTTCCAAACGAGTGCTGTATATACACTACTTTTACGTGTTCCATCTGATACCAAAAGGAAAACACAATGTGGTGTACCAGTAATCATTTTATAAAAAAAATTCGTGAGATTATAACCAATTAAGGAGGCACTGATTAATTCAATCGAGAATTAATCAGTGCCCACCTTTAAAATCTATTGTTTCGTAAATGTTCAGAATCTACCTTATTATACTGAACATTGAGAAAGAATAAGGAAACGCTGTTAAACGGCGTCAAGCCTTTAATCAGCGTTTCCTTAAGGACAGTTTTAGAAGCACAAAAAACCGCATCAAATGATGCGGTTTTTAAGCACATGAGAAAACTTCTCACCGCCGTTTTATATAAAAGCCCTCTGATTGAATTAAAAATTGGTACATCTCGAAAAAACAGATACTTTTAGAAATTCCCAAGATGCCCGAATCATCACTCATTTTCTTCCCCGGCTTGCGCTTCGGCTTGTGCAATCACATCATCGGCGAGTTTACCGGAAATCGGTTCATAGTGATCAAAGTTCATTTCAAATGAGCCTGTACCGCTCGTCAAAGCCTTTAAGTCAATCGCGTATTTCAGCAGTTCTTTCGCTGGCGCTTGCGCTTTAATTTCTTCGATACCGTTTGAAAGCGATGACTGCCCAATGATGCGTCCCCGCTTCGAAGAAAGATCGCTCATAATATCGCCGAGATATTGCGCCTGTACCAACACGGTTACGCTCATAATCGGTTCGAGCAAAATCGCGCCGGCGTTCCGCATCGCATCCTTGAAAGCTTGACGGGCAGCGATTTTAAATGCGAGCTCGGAAGAGTCAACCGGGTGTTCTTTTCCGTCAAGGACGGTGGACGCAACATCGACAACCGGAAAACCGGCAAGCACCCCGCGTTCCATCGCTTCAATAACGCCTTTTTCAACGCCCGGAATATAGTTTTTGGAAATGGCGCCGCCAAAAACAGCGTTTGAAAATTTATAATTTTCGCCGCGCGGAAGCGGTTCGATTGCCAAAACAACACGGGCGTATTGTCCGTGCCCGCCGGATTGTTTTTTATGCGTATATTCGGCTTGGGCTTTTCGCTGAATAGTTTCACGATACGCAACTTTCGGAGTTGCCGTTTGTACTTCGATTTTTGAAATATCTTTTAATTTATTCAACACAATCGTCAGTTGCAATTCGCCCATACCGGATAAAATATTTTGTCCCGTTTCCGCATTATAACTATAGGAAAGCGTTTGATCTTCTTCGCAAAACTTAAAGAGAAGCTCACTCATTTTATCCGTTGTTTTTTTATCATTGGTGGTAACGGCGAGCGAATAAATCGGTGAAGGAGTCCGCAACTTTTTGAACATTGGAGCCTTCTGATCTGCTGCCAAAGTATCATTGGTTTTCGTGTCGGAAAGTTTTGCCACCACTCCGATGTCTCCTGCACATAGATTTTTAATTTCAACCAATTTTTTCCCGAACGGTTTAAACAGTTTTCCAATGCGCTCTTTTTTTTGTTCGTTGATATTAAAGACATCGCAGTCGGGAGTGAGATTTCCGGTAATAGCTTTTACATAGCTTAGCCTTCCGGAAAACTGATCATTGGAGGTTTTAACCACCAAGCCGGAAAAACTGCCGGTTTCACTCGTTTTAATGCTCTGCTCGCCGCCTTCCGATACCACCAGCTCAAGCGCATCTTCGGGAGACGGGGCAATATTTTCGATAAAATCCAAAAGCGGTTTTAATCCAATGTTTTTTTCGGCGGCGCCGGCAAACGCAGGCACAATTTTATTTTGTGCCAATGCAAGCTTTAAGCCTTCCGCGATTTCCGCATCGGTAAGTTCGCCCTCGTCAATAAACTTAACCAAAAGTTCATCGCTTCCTTCAGCGGCAGCTCCGGCGACAACACCGCGTGCATTTTTATATGCTTCTTCCATTTCAGCCGGAATCGGAATTTCAACTTCGTGATTATTTTCTACTTTATAGGCTTTGCCGGTGAGAACGTCAACAACGCCGGTGAACCCTTCCGCACTGCCAATAGGAAGCGTAATCGGAAACACTTCCGTATTAAATTGAGTTCGGGCATCCTTGAGACAAGTTTCATAGTCAGAACGCTGTTCGTCCAGTTTATTGACAAAAATCATACGCGGTTTATTTCGCTCATTGAGATTCCGCCAGTACTTAATCGTTTCAATTTGAACACCCTGCCTACCGTCTAAAACCATCAGCGCGTTTTCAGAAGAACGGAAGGCTAAAATGACTTCACCTAAAAAGTCGGCAGCACCCGGGGTATCCCAAAAATTAAAAACAGTCTCATGCCAGGATACATGCACCAGTTTCGCATACATCGATATTTTTCGTTCGATTTCCTCTTTTGTATAATCACAAACGGTTTTTCCCGTTTCCACCTTTTGCGCTTCATCAATCGCTCCGGCGGCAAAAAGCAGATGCTCAACCAGCGTTGTCTTTCCTGACTGACCGTGTCCGACTACGGCAATATTTCTCAACTTTTTCGTTTCTGCCATATAAACTCCTTTCAGTTTACGTTACATTTTATTGTAACACAAAAAAAGCATCTTAGTCAATTGAGAAAGACCTAAAAAGTTGAAAATTGTTTCATTAATTTTACGAAAATTTTACAAAACACGGTTAAAGCGATATATCAAATCATTCCGTCACGAGCGGATAATACGGTTTTCCCCAATCGCGCGAATGATGCTCCATAATGATTTTCAAAATAATCGGCAGCACATTCAACAAAAAAGTACAGGCTTCTTTTTTTTGTCCCTTATTAACGGAACTTTCAAATGAAGCCCCGCCGTGCAAAATTTGATTGCGCAAAGTGTATAAACGCCTGAACACAATATGCAAAATCGCAGATGTGTTTTGCTGAGCCATCGCCTTGACCGCACGTTTATTTTCACGGTCAAAGGCAAGTTTCCAGTTTTCCGTATCTTTGCCTTCGTTGTGTTCATCCCAAAAGGGCTGAAAAATAAATTTATTTTTTAAAAAAAGCCGCACGTTATCGGAAAACGTATTCCACACGAGGGCGTACAATTCTTTTTCGGTATCTAAACTACACACCGTTTGTAAAAAATTGTTGAGTCCGTCCCGCTCGCCTGAATCGTCCAGCTTATTCGCGTAAATTGCATTGACGGCAATCCACAGCGAAATAAAACAAAAGTCAAAGTTCTCTTTTTGACTGTCCGCCGCATTGAGCCAGCTCAAAGCCCGATGCAGCTTTAACCGGAGATTATCATCATAGTTTTTTGACTCATTTGCAAATTGCGCATTAACTTTTTCAAGCGATGATTCCATTTTTTAAGCTCCTTCACTTTTTTATTCATTTTTATCGCGATTAGTATACTACAAAAACCCATCTCTTTCTATATCACGCACAACGACAGCAAACCCTTGATTGCTTTAAAATTACGATCGTTAAGGAAACGCTGATTAAAGGCTTGACGCCGTTTAACAGCGTTTCCTAATTGTT
>CALDWC010000020.1 GCA_937923945.1 uncultured Treponema sp. | reverse complement strand
GGACGGAACTGGAACAAACAAGGCAACATCGAATGTGCTTGGAACAGGAAGCGGTGCTCCGTGGTTTTTGCTTGACTTAAACCGACCGCTTAAACCGTTTATCATGCAGGAGCGGATGAAGCCTGAATACGATGAAATCAAGGATGTGCAAAATGACACGGTATTTATGAAAGATAAATACCTTTATGGTATTCGGTATCGCGGAAATTGGGGGTATGGACTTTGGCAACAGGCGGTGGCGTCAAAAGAAGAGTTGACTGCCGCTAATTTTGAAAAAGCATACGGTATGATGGAAGCATTCAAGCGTGACGGCGGTGATCCGCTCGGATTGAAGCCGACGCATTTGATTGTAGATGTTTCAAACAGGGCAGCCGCTGAAGCGATTTTGCTGAAACAAAATTTAGCGGGCGGGGAATCGAACACGAATTATAATCGCGTGAGGCTCGTGGTGTGCCGCTGGTTGTAAGGGGGCGTTCTATGGCAGAAAAAACAAAAGAGCAATTACAGATTGAAGCCGAAAAGGCGAAGCAAAAAGCTGATGCAGGGGAAGCGGCATTAAAAGAAGCAAAAGATGAAAGCAGTAAAACGCGAAATCCCGAAACCGGTAAAAAAAAGGTGCGGCTTCGGGTGCGAAGCACGACGGGATATCCGCAGTATTACCGTGCCGGTCTTTGCTTTAAAAAAGTTAATACCGAGTATGAAGTGCCGGAAGATGTTGCAAAAATTTTGAAAGCGGACTGTTGGCTCGTTGTTGAGGAAGTAAAATGAAAAATCTTTTAACGGCTGCGGAATTTGAAAAGCGGGTTCAGGCAAACAGCTTGCCGCTGAGCGATGACGGCTCACTCGATATTGAGCGGGTTGAGCTTGCACTGGCTGACGCAACGGGCATCATTGTTGCGCAGCTTCCGTGGCTTTTAAAAGATGAGAAAATCATTGATCCGGTTCCGGTACAGTTTGATGCCGCATTGAAAGGAATTTGTGCGGACATTGCAGCTCATCGGCTGACCGATATGGTGAGCTCCAGTGAGGATAGCCGGAACTGGTATACTGACAGCATAAAGCTTTTGGAAAAGATAGACCGCGAGTATCAAGGCGGATTATCGGGTCCGAATATACAAGTTTCTTCTATTATAAAAGGCGATGACGGCGATGCGGACTTTCGGTTTTGGAAAAAGGGGCAGGTGTTATGAGCAGCGCAGTTGTAGAAATCGATGTTAAAGAAGTTAAAAAATTAACGGACCTGTTAAACGGCAAAGCGCTTTCATCAGCAGACCGTAGGAACCTTTTACAGAGTTTAGGACTTGAAATGGTCGAGCAATCTCGGAGCCGTATTCTTAAAACACAAAAATCGCCTGACGGGAAACCGTGGGCTGATTTTGCAGAATCGACTTTACGGTACTTGGAAAAACAGGAACGTGCAGGAAGTGTTTCTCTTTTAAATAGAGAGGGATATTTACACCGTTCAATTACCAGTGAAGTAAAAAACGACTGGGCGGTTTTGGTTGGCGCATGTATGGAATATGCAGCGGTTCATCAGTTTGGTTATTCAGAGAAAAATATTCCGGCGCGTCCGTACCTTGGGGTAAGCAGCGACGATGTCGCAGACTTGACCGAACTTACGGAAATATGGCTTGAGGGGCATCTACAATGAATGTGACTTATTTGGATATTCGAAATGATGTGGTCAAGCAACTGCAAGCGGCGTTTCAAAACTACAAACGACTTACGGTTACATCTCATCCCGGTAGGTTTGATGAGGCGGAAATAAGGCGGCTTATGCAAACGACACCGGCGATTTTAACTTCGCTTGTCGGCATACAAGATAGCGAGCTTGAAGATGAAAGTTACATTGACTTTGTTAGCTGGGTATTGTACCGAGCAGACAACAAAGACCGCTTGTATGACGGAGCGTTACAGCTTGTGTCTGCGCTTGTGGGTGTGATTAAAAATTTGAATATCTCGGTTGCATTCGGTGGCGGGAAAAAGATACGCGGTGAATGCCTTTATACCGGCTCACTTGATAAAATCAATGCAACTTTGTGGGCGGTAAGTTGGCGGCTGCATGCACGGGCGGTGAATGACAGCGGGAACATTGTGCTGCCGGACGATTTAGACCGGTTCAAAGGTTATGACAGCGATTTACACGTCGGTGAGCAAATCGCATCGGATATAGTTAATTTAGATTGATAAGGAGTCAATATGGCTATAGCGTTTACACAAATTCCGGCAAATCTTTTGGTGCCGGGACAGTATCAGGAAATTGATAACAGCCTCGCCGGAGAAAGCGGCGAGATTAAAAGGGTTTTGATTGTTGGCTTAAAATCAAACACGGGAAAGGCACAGGCAGGAGTTCCGGTCAGTGTTTTAAGTCCGTCGGTGGCAGGAGACCTTTTCGGGTTTGGAAGTCCCGCGTCGATTGCGGCGGAAACCTTTTTGAAACATAATAAGGTTGAAAGTTTATCCGTTTTGCCGATTGCAGAACCGGAGGCAGGGACGGCATGGAAGCAAACCTTTACGGTTGCAGCTTCTTCGGTTGCAGCCGGCAGTATCGAAATTTGCATTAACGGGCGGACGGTCTTTGCAAAGGTCGATGAAGGAAGTACCGCAGACAAAATAACGGCGAGTATTGTTGCCGCTTTTAACGGACTTCTTAATAATCCGGTTGAAGCAAAGGTTGACGGCTCCACGCCGAATAAAGTGATTGTTTCTTCGGTGGTAAAAGGTGCAGGAGGAAACAAAAACACGGTTGAAATAACGGCACACGCATTGGGCGTAAGCGTTACGGCGGAGGATGCAGTACAAGGCACAGGAGTTGCCGACTTGACGGCATTGCCTGACATGCTCGGAAGCAATCGCTGGAACTATATCGTTTACGACTTTGATGATGCGGAAAGTATAAAACTGCTTGCAACGGAACTTGAAAGCCGATATTCAGCGACTCGGCAGATCGGCGGGAGGGCTTTTATCACCTTATCCGGAACGGCTGAAAGCGTTATCTCGCAGGCGGAGAAAATAAATTCACCGCATATCTGCCTTATTCCGAAAGGTGCCGATAAGGCGCTGCCTTGCCTGTGGTCAGCAAGTTTTGCGGCTGCAGCGTGCCGCGTCTTAGCGGATGATCCGAGTGCGAATACTTATGATGTGCAGGTTACGGACTTAGCGGCTCCTTTTGACCACGATTTTGACACGCGGCAAAAACTCCTTGAAGCGGGTATTGCAACTTGGCGGCTTGATCCTGCAGGGACGGTTCTCATTGAACGGCTTGTTACCAGCTACACGGAAAATGCGGACGGCGGACGGGATACAAGCTATCTTGATATTCAGGTTGTTGAAACGGTTGACGCGGTACGCACTTACATCAATGCGGAAGCGAAAAAGCGGTTTAAAAAGTGGAAGCTCGCAAGCACGGATGAAAACTTCGGAGCCGGTGCAAAGGTGATGACACCGGGTATTTGGCGGAGCTTTTTAGCTGACCTTTATCAGACGGTTTTTATTCAAGAAAAAAACTGGTGTCAAGATTTTGAAAGTTATAAGGCATCAATTTTTGTTGAGGTAAAAGCCGGAAGTAAAACACGGCTTGAGTACAGTCACCGACCCGTTTTAATCGGGCAGTTCTTAATCGGTGCAGGCTTAAATCAATTTAAGTAGGAAACGGAGGAAATATGCAGTTATTAAAAGTATCACGAGTTATATCAACCAGTTTGGGAGAGCTTCCGTTAAAGGAAGGAGGCGCGACTTTTAAGCCGTCAAGTTTTAAGCGGGAAACGCAAGTCGGGGAAGTGCATGAAAATACCGGCTATGTGGAAACGCCGACGGCTGCGGAATTGAGTTTGACCTTGAATGCGGCGTTAGACCCGCAGGATTTTGCGAATGTGTCAAACGATACGCTTACGATTTTTTTATCCGGCGGCAGTCAGCACATGATGCCGGGAGCGTGGGTTACGGAAGCGGTGGAACTTTCGAAAGGCGAACTGAAAGTTACTTACAATTCGGCAAAAAGTCAAAAGCTTGTATAAGGGGAAATTATGGAAGATATACATTTAACCTATCCGGTAACGGTCGGTGAGCGAACGGTTACGGACTTGCATTTTAATGATCCGCAGTTGATGCACATGATGCGAACTGACGGGCATAATATCAATGACATCGGAGCCGATGTCGAGTTGGTATCTGCTTTAACAGGGGAGCCGGTCGAAATAGTTAAAAGAATTCATATTGAAGACTGGGCACCGATACGGGTTCAACTGCAAAAAATTTATGCCGTATTTTTCGGCTTAAAAAAAACACTCGCTGATGATGATAGCGAAAACCCTACGATAGCGGCGAAGGGCTCAGTGCCGCAGAAGTAAACGATTTTTTATTTGAGACGGTAACGGAACTGATGTGTTTGATGCCGTCTCTGCCTTACGATGTTATTATGCACTTTAATTGGAGTCAATTAAAAAAATGGCATAGTGCCGCGGTAAAAAATTACAACACAATGAACGGAGTACAGTAAATGGCAGACATCAAAGTCGGAGCACTGCTTTCATTAAAAGATAATTTTTCCAAAGAAATTAAAAGTGCCGGAGCATGCACACAAAACTTTGCATCAACGGCGATGTCTGCGGTATCAAAAGTCGATAAAGCCTTTTCAGGTTTTAAGTCAAAGCTGGGAGCTTTGGGGGTATCGTTATCACTGGGAGCGGCTGGAAATCAAATCATTGATATTGACGCTCAGCTGACGCGTATGGGAATGACTGCCGATGCTTCCGCAGAACAAGTCAATCGGTTAAAACAAAAAATCTTTGAAGCGGCTCAAGATCCGAATATTAAAATGGATCCGTCTCAAATTATTGAAGCGCTCGATGTGGTAATGACAAAAACCGGCGACTTGCAATATGTAGAAGACAATATTAAAAACATTGCCGTGGCATTGCAGGCTTCCGGTGCTGCCGGTGTGGAAATAGGCGATGTATTTTCCGAATTTCAAAAAAAAGCTTTTAAGGCAAGTGAAATTTCAAGCCTCATGGATGACTTGGTAAAACAGGGAGACCAAGGCGAATATACATTTGCAAAGTTTGCAAAAACGGGGAAGGCGGTTTTGTCTTCATATTCCTCGATAGGAAATAGCGTTGAAGATGTTAAAAAACTAAATGCAGTTATGCAAGTGCTTGTTGCAGATACGAAAAACGAAGAGCTCGCTGCAACTGCTTTGGATTCGGTAATTGCAGAACTTTCCGATCCGAAAAAGCAAGAAAAATTAGGGCTTATCGGTGTTTCAGTCCGTGATAGCGAAGGAAATTTCCGCGATCTTGCTGACATTATGGCAGATGTTTTAGCGGTAGCGGAAAAAGAAGGAAATATTGATTTTCTCGGCGAAGTCTTCGGTATGACTTCAATGAAAGCCGTGCGTGCGTTTCAAAACTACGGCAAAAATTATAAAAAGCTGACAGAAGACTTAGGCGATACGACCGGTGCTCTTGAAGCAAAATCAGCCCGTATGGCTGGAACGATGAAAGCGAATTTGCAAAACTTGCAAACTTCATTTTTAAAATTTGCCGACACGAACTTAGCAAAGCCGTTAGAGAACTTGAATAATTTACTGAGTTATTTGTCGGAAAAACCGGAGCGAATGACAAGAGTTTTTAACGCAATTAAAAAGGGCGTCTTAAGTATTGTTGCAATTAAGGGTGTTGCAAAAGTTGCAAATCTTGTCGGAAGCATTTCAAGCGGATTAAAAAATTTCCAAGCCGGTAAAATGGAAATAGGTTTTGGCGGCGGCGCTGCTGCAAACGGCATGCCGGTTTTTGTTACCAATATGGGACAAGGCGGTATGGGAGCAGCAGGCGGTTTTGATATGAAAAAAATTGCAAGCGGCGGAGCTAAACAAACACTTGGCGGCATAATGGAGGCAAATTCAAAAACATTTAAAAGCGGTGCTATTCAAGCAGGTGCATTAATGGTTATAACGACAGCTGTTTCTAAAACATTAGGAGCAGCAGATGCGATCCGCGATATAAATGCAAATAAAAATTTGACGGATAACGAAAAATCAAAAGCAAAAGGCGGAGCGATTGGCGACGCTGTTGGGACGGTTATCGGAACCGGAGCCGGTGTTGCAGCAGGAGCTTGGGCAGCCGGTGCTGCCGGAGCAAAGCTGGGTGCTATGCTTGGAACTGTGATTGCACCGGGTATCGGTACAGCAATCGGTGGTGTTCTTGGAATGGCGGGTGGTGCTATCGGAGGTTTTTTTGCAGGTAAAGCAGGTAAATGGATTGGGGAAAAGGTCGGCGGTTTATTTGGGAAAAAAGACAAAGTTATTCCTAATTCAACTGCGGTTAAAGAGGAGTTTGACCAAGTAAAAAAATTACAAGCCGGTCCGCAAACGGCAAAACTTGAAGGGCAAGCGGGCATTGATTTTAACATGCACCTTTACGATGAGCGGACGGAAATAACTTCGACGGTCCGGCATAATACGGCGCCGTTTGCATTTAACACCGGACGGGTTGTTGAAGCGAGAGGAGCGTATTAGCAATGGAAAAATGGGAGCCTGATTTACCGTCACCTGCGAGTGAAAATTGGCGCATGGCATACGGTGCCATACCCGATACAAAAAATAAATACGTCTATAACCGAAGTGAAACGCCGGCAATAACAAGCTATCAAGCTCCGCAAAAAGAGCCGGTACCGTTTGTTTATGACAGTATAAAATTATCCGGCGGTTTGAGTGTCGACACGGCGGAATATCCTTTTTTCGGATTGTGGTCATCAACTCCTTTGAATGAAAAACCGCAAGGCATTACCGTATCCGGATTTTTACGCGGCAACGAATATATCAAAATCCGCAATGCTTTAGTTGAAGCGCTGCGGGTGATAACGACCGATGACGAACCCGGCTTTTTAACGCTACCGCTTTGGGGACGCTTTCCGGTTATTGTAACGGAATGGGATATTGAAGAAAGTGCAAAAGAGTTGGGACAATGTAAGATAAGCATCACTTTTACGCGGGCAGGCTGTCCCGTTGAAAAACGCTGGACACTTGAAGGTGAGTTCGGAAAAACAATTCCCGAAGCTGCCGAAGCGGTCAAGGATGCAGCCTGTGTAGCTTATGACAAAAAGCTGAAAGGAAATCTTAACATTGAAAGTTTAATTGCATCGTTTCCGCTTTTACAAAAATCGATTATAGATATAACCGGCAGAATACAGGGGGCAAAAAGCATGCTGAACGCTATTACAAACAGTGCCGCACAAATGAGTAACTTGCTGGCTCAAGGAATCCGTTCGCCAAAAGTATTGGCATTGGCTTTGTTTGCTGCGATCGGAAAAATGACTGCGAGCCTTGCTTCGATAAAAAACGCAAAAGAAGAAACGATCGCTTTTTTCCGCATACGAAACAATGAAAAAAATGCGACATTTTGTTTTTTAGCGAATAATAGTTACACGCTGCCGATTAATGCAATTACGATAAAACAGGTTGCGACAAAAACAGCTACGGAGCAGCTGTATAAAACGGCGTCGCTGTATGCGGCAGCTTCTCTTTTACCGGCAATAGAAAACGCAACATATAACACGATGAAAAATATGTTTCTTTTGTACGACCGACTTGAAAAAGCAATCGACCTCAATGAGCCGGAACTTTATTTTGCCGTAAGTGAATTGCGTTCGGCGGTTTCAAGAGCGTTAGCTCAAAAAGAATTAAGCCAAGAACTTTCGGTACATTTAAACGCTGCAGTGCCGCTTTTATCGCTTGCGCAGTATCTGGGAAGTGAGAAGCAGGTGCTGCGGGAACTGAACCGCATTGAAGATAGTTTTGTTATTCAAGGAGATATACGCTATGTCTAAAATTGTCATACGAGTTGCGTCTCCGGGAAGCGATGCTTTTCAGCCGCTGATATGGAATAATGTGCAGATTACAAAGTCGCTTGACGAAATATGCCACAGCCTCACGCTAGAGCTGCCGGTCAGTCAAAAAAAATTGCTGCATGTTCACGATAAAATTGAGGTGCGTTTTTATAACAAATACATTACGCATAATGAAAGCAATAGCCTTCGGGTTACTACGGTTTTAATTGATGAGATAACTGACAATACCGATAGCGGTCGAAAATACATTACGGTTTTAGCCCGCTCCCCTGCCCGCGATATTATTGACTCAACTTGGACGGGAGCCGCAAGCGGGGACTTACTTGCGGTCATTACCGCGATTGCAGATAAATTCGGCATCACGGTTCATCATTTACCGCGGGGACAAAACAATACAGAAACAGTATCGTCTTTTGAATGGGATTGTGAATCGCCTTGGACAAAGCTCCTTAATGCGGCTGATAATCAAGGGTATGTTATCACATCCAATGAAGCGGGAGATTTGTATGTAACAAAATCAGGCAGAGACGCGAGTTATTGGCATTTTATCATCGAAGAAGGAATGAACATAAAATCCATTGAAACAACCGCTTCCGCAGCGGAGCAGTTTCATGAATATATTGTCGTTTCAAGCGGTGTACAAGGAAAAGCGGTTGACAGTCACTGCAAGAACAATCGAATATTGTCGCTCAACCTTTCTGATTTTAATCTTGATCAGGAAAAAGCAAACCGCAGGGCAATGATTGAATTATATCGACGCCGAAAAGTAACGACAAAGGTTACCGTTTCAGGTTGGGGCTTAACCGATGAGCAAATTAAAAGTTTTGACACGACTTATGAAAAAGAAATTTTCTTTAATCCGAATTTTTTAATACCGGTTTATTTACCGGTTGTCGGTCTGAATGGTACAATGATGATCAGCGAAGTTGAGTATCGTGCAGAACCGACAGGTTTTGATTGCACGATAAGTTTGGTTAATCCTGAAGTGTATATGGGCAAAGAAGGAACGGCGATTGCCGCTCAAAAAACAAAAAAGCAGAAAAAGAAATCTCGGCTTGAAGAAGTCGCTGAGCGGAATGGAATTAAACCGATAGAGGCACGATAATGAATGTAACGGAACTGTATGCAAAGATTCGGAATATTTTTAATATGGCGACTTTTAAAAAACGCGACAATAAAAAGATAAGCGTTGAAACCGATTTTTCACGAACGCTTGAAGCTGAGGAGTTTTTTCCCTACGGATTTTACGCAAAAGCAAAAGAAGGACGGGTTATCGTTTTAAGTCAGGGGGGAAATGCCGGCTCGTATATTTTACTTCCGGTTTCATCAACAGAGGGGGTGCCGGACATTAAGGACGGGGATGCGGTGCTTTGGAGTGAAGACGGCGGTACGGTTATCGTTCGAGCCGATAAGACGGTTGAACTTGACGGTACGGATTTTGGTGGGCTTATTAAAATAAATGAACTTAAAAAAGAACTTGAAAAAACAAACAGTTTTTTAAATGCATTTATCAATGTACTCAAAGCCCCCGTGCCGGAACCGGGAAACGGTGCTCCATCAGCGTTTCAAGCGACTTTAAATGGAGTACTCAGTGCTCTGCCACTTCCCGATTATTCACAGATCGAAAACAATAAGGTGCAGCATGGACAAGGCTAAAGCGGTCGCGTTTGAAAACTGGACGGATATACGGGAATTGGTCGCAATGAGTATCGGCACGGACAAAGGGCGCTGGTGGGCTGACCGGTCGTTCGGTTCCGATTTGTGGATATTAAAACAAGCGGGGAAAGTTGACGGTACGACGGCGGGCAAGGTGCGAGCGATGCTTTTAGAATGCACCGCATGGTTAAAAGCTGACGGAGTTGTCAAGGATATAACATGCTCGGCAGAGCGAACCGACAAAAATGAAATTCGGTATGTATTAACGGTGTTAAAGCCTGACGGTCAGATACTTCAGATAAAGGATGTGTGGTATGGCGTTGAATAGAGAAAGTTTACCGGTATTATTCGACCGCGTATATGCGGCATATATGTCGCGGCTGAAACCGCTTGATAAAACGGCACGGCATAACCTCATCCGCGTGATGTCGGAAGTTGAAGCCGGTATGTATCATCAGCTTTTAGGTGATTTATCGTTTTTAGCGGATCAGATTTTTCCCGATACGGCGACCGGAGATTATTTACGAATGCACTGGTCTGATAAAGTTCCGCCGCTTTATGCGGTGGCGGCAGTCGGCAATGCTGAAGTAAACGGTGTTCCGGGAACTGCCGTTCCTGCAGGTTTGGTATATGTTTCCGAATCGGGCAAGCGGTATTTTACCGATAAAGCGTATAAAATCGATACAACGGGACGGGCTGTTATTTGGCTTCAGGCGGAAGAGGCGGGAGCCGCTTCAAACTTGGCGGAAGAACAAAAGCTTAAAATGTCATCGGCAATTCCGATAGGACTTTCAAGTGAGGCGGTTCTTGTTGATGGTGGGATCAAAGGCGGCGTCGATGCTGAAACGGATGAAGACTATCTTGCCCGCGTGCTCGTCGCATTACGAAATACTACCCGCTATGGCAAGATAAGAGACTTTGCAGCATGGGCAGTCGACTCTTCTGCCGATGTGTCCAAAGCTTTTGAAATTAAAAACTTCGGCGTGTTCGGAGCGTTGCTGATACAGGTTATTTCAGGCAATCATTTTGACGGAGTTTTTCAAGTCGGAAACTTGGCGGTGGTTACGGCATATATAAATTCACTTGCTCCTCCGGTTCTTTTTACGGTACGGACGCCTGAATTAAAAGCAATCAATATGACCGTAACGCTTTTAGCAAGAGAAAACTCAACAATCAATCAAGAGTTGGCACAAAACCGAATAAAATCATATTTGAATGCTTCAGCGCAACCGGGTATCCGCTACACGGAAGGAGCGTTCCGCGATGTCATTGTTGACGGATTACAGATCAGTTACGCTCAAGTAAAGTTTGACGATAAGCCGACCGGTGAATTTACAACAACAGTACTGGAATATCCGGTATTGGGGACGGTGCGTTTTGCAGTTAAATAATTTATGCCACACAAAAGCCGAGTATGTTTCGGCAATTAAAAAACTTTTTCCGCTCGGAACATATTGGGATGCGCAGTTCAATAATCCGTACAGCGATTTATCGTTATGGGTTGATGCAAAAGCCGAGGAATTACACCGCTTTAAAAACCGTTTCAGCGAGCTGATTACGGAATCAACGCCAAAAACTGCGGACACGACGCTTGATGATTGGGAGCGGGTTTTACTTGAAACGGTTACACCGCATTTACCGGCGGGAATGCGGCGGAATCTTTTATTAACAAAGCGGAAAGGTTTTGTTAATAAGGAGGTACTTGAGCGGATTGGGCAGTTATATGGGACTACCATAAAGCGGGTATATTTTCCATACCGCTCCGCTTTTTTCGGACATACCAGAATCGGTATAAATCGTATGTGCAGTCCGATAAGTTTTTCGCTCATTTTTATTGAAAGTCATATTGATGACATGAATTTAAAAGCTGATTTTGAGCGCTCAATTCGAGATGCGCTTTTAGCAAATATAATAGTTTATTTTTTTTATGAATAGGAGATGCGTATGGCAGGAATGTATCCTGATAATCAGGAATTAACGATTTTCGGTGAAAAGGTAGAATGGCCGGGTGTTGACAAAACCGGTAAATTCACCAACGGGAGTTTTAGCGATCCGCTTGAAAAACCGAGTTTTATTCCGGCGGAAACGATTAACTTGATATTGGATAACTTAACGGCGTTAATTGAAAAGCTCGGCGGCACACCTGATAATACTTCAATTGATCAGCTTGCAAAACTTTTTACTTCAGGTATTGCAGCAAATAAAGGCATCATGCGGGACAGTGCCGGCAGAGCAAAAGTTGCAGCACCGCAAGTTGATGATGATATCGCGAGAAAAAAAGAGGTTGATGCGGTGCAGCACTTGCTGACTGTAGAAACAGAACAGCGAACTGCCGGAGATACGCAAACATTGGATGCGGCAAAAAAATATACCGAAAATGTTTTAATCAATATTTTTACGCAATCGGTTTTTGTGCAGTTTCCAAATATGCCGACACCGGATACGTTTTTATCTTTTGAAGGCTATCGCTGGGCGGAAGTAAATTACGGCGGTGCGTTCTTTCGAGCAAGCGGTGGAAATGCAAGTATGTTTGGAAGCGGGGCGCAAGGAGATGCAATTAGGGATATTGTTGGAGAATTCGGTGCTGGGACTGATCCGGAGATAAATAGATATGGCAATCCTCCGAAAGAAACAGAAACCTCTGGCTCTTTTGGAATTAAAACACCCAATGGAGGAAGAAAAAGAGCTGCAAATGGAACAGACGGAATTTATAACTATATTCACGAATTTAAAGCCTCGAATGTTGTTCCTACTGCCAATGAAAACCGTCCGGTCAACTATACCGTGAGACTTTGGGAACTTGAAAAAATATAAGGAGTAAATGTATGGAATACATAGAAATAAAAGACAATATAATCACAGGGCATTATTGCGGAGCAATGCCGGAAAATAAAAATCCAGAAATTGAATATCGTGAAGTAATGGACTTAAAAGCTGCTATTGGCGATGATGTTCGTTTCTATTCCGATTTTGATAAGGGGATTAAAAAGCCGCTGAAGCAGTTAGTAAAAGAAAAGCTGGTTGCAATTCCTGAAGGAAAAAAGTTTAACAAGACAGGCGATGATTTTGTCGATATGACAGAAGCTGAAAAAGTAAAGGCTGGCTTGCGAAAACTTAGCAAGCGTGAAAAACTAGACGGCGATAACATTGTGCAAAAGTGCGAAAAAGAATTGTACGATGATGGCATTATTACGGCGGAAGCATACAACGCTTATATCGACACAATGCGGGAAACTGCATACAAAAGCGAAACCGACAAGCTGGGTTTACAAGTTTTAAGGGGTGAGTATCCAAAAGAAGAATGGCTTGAAAAAATTACTGAGATAAAAAAACGCTATCCGAAAGTTATTCAGCAATAAATGTTGTTAATTTAAAATAAAACAAACGGGCAAAAATCGGCGTCTTGCACACGCCGACAAGTGCTTATAACACTTACCGGATAACCGGCTTTCACCCGACCCATACTGTACAGGTGTTAAAAGTATCGGTTGTTTTGTCATTTGATTTTAGCCTCAAAAAATATTCATATTAAAGAGGTTTTTATGAGAACACCGTTAAGTTATTACGGCGGCAAGCAGCAACTTGCTTCTAAAATTGTATCTCTTATTCCGGAGCATCGGATTTACTGCGAGCCTTTTATCGGCGGGGCTGCGGTATTTTTTGCAAAGCCGAAATCGGAGTCTGAAATCATCAATGACATCAATTCTGAAATAACAAACTTTTACGAAGTTTTGCAGCGGGATTTTCCTGCACTGCAAGCGGAAGTTTCGATCAGTTTACATTCAAGAAAAATGCATCAACATGCGCAAGTAATTTATGAAAATCCAGATATGTTTGACCGCATAAAACGAGCTTGGGCTGTTTGGATGTTGGCAAATGGTTCGTTCGGCTGTAATCTTACTGCCGGTTGGGGATATGATAAAGCCGGTTCAAAAAGCAGAACGCTCACAAATAAACGAAATGCTTTTACTGAAGAGCTTGCGATTAGACTTCAAGATGTGCAAATCGAATGCTGTGATGCGTTAAAAATTCTTCGTTCGCGCGATAGCGCCGATACATTTTTTTATCTTGACCCGCCTTATGTCGGTTCCGATCAAGGGCATTATGACGGCTATTCTCAGGAAGATTTTAATAATTTACTTGATGAACTTTCAAAAATTGAGGGTAAATTCCTTTTAAGCTCTTATCGGAATAAAACCTTGACAGAATTTACACAACGGCTTGGTTGGTATCAAGTTGAATTAAAAATGGCTAAACCGATGACGGCACGCACCGGTAAAACCTTGCATAAAATTGAAGTTATAACGACGAACTATCCGATAGGCGTCGTTGACGGGAATGTTCGATTGCTGTAATGAGCGCTTTTACATTGCATACTGTGTAAAACCTTTACACAGTATGCAATTATTTTGACTTTTATATTCTCCGGTTTTTAGCATTTTTTTCGCTGGCGGTTATATATTGCGGCGCTGATTAATTCGATAGGAAATTAATTTTAAGTCTGTATAAAAATCGGAGAAATGAAACGTATTAAAAACAACAGCGGACTATCGAATCTCCTCTTTTACACCGATTAAAAATTGATGAACACTACTCGTTGTTGCATCCAATTTTTCAAAAGCTTTTTCCAAATCACCGCCGGAATGAGCAATGAAGGTAATATCTTTGATGAGTTCTTTAACGGTTGTTGAAATATTTTTTGAGTTTTCACTCGTTGCAATGGCAAGTCTGCTCATTTCTTCAGCAACAACGGCAAAGCCTTTTCCGCTGTCTCCGGCGTGTGCGGCTTCAATGGCGGCGTTCATACTGAGCATTTTAATTTGTTCGGCAATGTCTTCGATTATAGTTGCAATTTCACTAATTGACGTGATATTTTTTTCCGTGTATGAAATTCGTTCTTGCGTTGCCGCCAAAGCTTTTTTGCTTTCGGTGAACGAAGTCAGTAAGTTTTCCGCTTCGCCGGTTTTTTCCTGTAATCGGTCGTGCGATTGCGAGAGTTTATTTTGTGTTTCCGATTGCAATAGTTCGTTTGCTTTTTTTAATTCGTCATTGGTTTGCTGTAATTGTTCGTATGAAATTTGCAGGGTATGAAGTTCAGCGGAAATTTTTTCCTTTTGTTTATGTAAGTTTTGATTTTCGGTTTTCAACTGAACGGTTTCATTTACGACTGATTTATATATCGCTTCGCTCACTGCCGTTGTGGATTCAGTTTGAGGCGCCGTTGAAATTGAAGGAATCGTATTATAGGTGTATGCCAACCGACCGTTCGTTTCTTTTGATACATCGGATCGGAAATCAGTTGAGGCAGTTTTGTATGCCGGAGTATTTCCGTTTTTTTCTCCGATTGATGTGGCTTGCTGTGATGGTGCGGCACTTGTTTTTGATGCAGTGTGTTGTACAACGCTTGCTTGGTCTGAAGATGATACCGCATAAAATTCATCGGACTGCTTTTCATTTTGCATCAAGCTATTCGTGTTCGGTTTATTTTGCGGTACGGCTCTTGCAGCTGATGTTTTGTCATACGGCGCCGCCTTTGTCGTGCTGCTGCGCTGTTTTGCTCCTGCGTGAATGGTTAAAACCGTCGTATGATTTTTCCGTGATTCCGCACACTTACGCTGCATTGTAGTTTGAACCGTTTCGCGGGTTACAACAACGGCAACGAAAAGTCCAAGTAGCCAAGTAAGCACAATAATTCCTGCACTCACGAAAGTATTCATCGTATTGCTTTTTAACTCGGCTTCCTGCAACTGCGCAATGGCGATATTATAGAGCTGTTCACACTGGGCGGCGTCGCTTTGAATAGCAGCCAGTGTTTCCGTATCGGTATTCAGTGCATTTGAAAGCGTGTACCAAGCGGTAAACTTTTTACGGAGACTTTCCGCTTTGTCCGTATAGTTTTTGCAAGCAGCGGAAAGAGCCGACCGGTCATTGTGAAAAGCACGAGTAAGTTGTACATTGAACTCGCTGAGCTGTTGTGTGTATTGCCGCAAAAGTGAATTAAAATTTTTACGTATCTCCGCTTGTCCGTTTTCAGAACATGAAACTTGATAAAATAAAGCGGTTGCTTTTCGTATTGACAATTCAACTTGGATTATTTGATCTTGCAGGAGAAGATAGTCGCTATTTGATTTTTTCGCAAACCGAAAAAATGCGAATACGGTAAACCCAAAAAGCAATATACCTAAAAATGTAAAACAGACCTTTTTCCACATACACACACTCGTCAGAATTTTATCATAAAAATAAAAATTTGTCGAGACTTGTTTTTAATATGGTGTCAAGGACAAATACATGAGATAAATACTTGAAGCCAAAGTGCCTGTCTTCTTGATAAGCAGGAAATATCAGCATGGCAATTGCTTTAACACTTATCCATAAGGAAGCACTGATTAATTCAATCGAGAATTAATCAGTGCCCACCTTTAAAATTTATTGTTTCGCAAATGTTCAGAATCTACCTTATTTATGCTGAACATTGAGAAACAATTAGGAAACGCTGTTAAACGGCGTCAAGTCTTTAATCAGCGTTTCCATAAGGAACGTGTAAATTGCAAAATTTTTGAAAAAAAGTATAATAGATTTTGTTCGGAGGCTTTTTGTGAAAAAAATAGTATATGGATTGAGTGCAGTTATATTTGCTTTGGTATTATCGTGCCAAACAACGGGAAAGTTAAAAAAAGATACTTATGCTTTTTTGAACCCGCCGATTAATTACGATAAAAAAAAAGATGTGATGATTATTTTTACCGGCTCGGATTGGGACGAGTTTAGTCAAAAAGCGAATGAGCAGCTTTTTACGCCGGAGTTTTTTGCGGCTTATGCACCGCAATTTGATATATACAACGTTGATGTTGTTCGCAATGCCGGAGCGATTGACAAAAAAACGTTGGAAGAAAATTATAAATATTTTTCCGAGTATGAAGTAACCGGTTTGCCTTATCTCGTCTTGGAAACGAACGGCGGATCGGTGTATGCCGCCGATTCATTTGAAACCGATTGTGAAAGTTTGGAACGCTTCGATGCGTTTTTACAAAGCAAGATGAACAGGCGCGAGTTGATCGTCGACCTCGAAAAAAAAGTCCGCGAAACGAAGGGCGCCGAGCATACGCTTGCGATTGATACGTTTTTAAAAAATCAAAAACTGCGGGGTTCAAGCCGCTATATTTCGCTCGTGTTTGAAGCTTTTGAAAGCGATCCCGAAAATAAAAGCGGTTTGAAAAAAAAGTATCTTCTCAGCACAACGGAAATAAAGGCGGCGCAGTACATGAGCCGAAATGATGCACGGGCTGCAGCCGATGCTTTTTTAAACATTGCCGATGATGCTCTTTTTACCGATAACGAACGCCAAAGTGTGTATTATACGGCGGCATATTTTTTAGCGTCACGGGAGGAAAACACCGATGAAGTTTTAACGCTTTTGAACAAAGCCTTGGCGCTAAAACCAAACAGCGAGTTGGCGCCGCAAATTAAAAGTGCAATTAAAAGCGTTTCACAGCGGCTGGAACCGTAACGAACTTTATACGCTTATGTTTAGCACGAGCAATATAATTTCACCGGATGAATGCATTCGCATGCTGGGTGAACAAACCGAACTTTCAAGTTTACATGTTTCACCCTGTGTTTTTACCGATGTTGATTTTTCCGATAAAGTATGTATCGGCTGCAATTTTTCGCATGCAAAGTTTTTGAATTGTAATTTTCAATACATAAAATTGCGCATGTGTTTTTTGGAATTTGCCGAATTTGAAAATTGTAATTTTCAGCACAGCAATATTCAGTTTTGTTCTTTTGGGGGTGCCTGTTTTACCGATACTTGTTTTAAAAATTCCGATATTTTGCACACGAGTTTTCACGGGATAAAAACGGACAATGTTTCTTTTAACGACTCCGATTTATATAACTCAAATATTTCTCATGCAACAATGTCGTTTACTTTTTTTGAAAACTGTAATTTGAAAAAATTAACGCTGTACAAAAACACGCACAACACCGTTTCGTTTAAATCTTCAAATATACGAGATGCCTTATTTTTAGATTCATGCAAGGTATTTTAAAAGAGCGGATGCCGTATCAGAAGCTAATTTTAGGAATAACTTTTCTCTTATAAGATTGTTGTTTTTTCGGTAGAATAATAAAATGAAAAAGCGTATCATTTTTGCTTGGTGTTTTTTAACGGTGGCGTTCCTTTTTGCGGAAGATCCGTTTTGGACCTTGGTGATGGCGGGTAAAAACACCGCAAGCCCGATTGCGTGGAATAAAAACATGTATTTTATCGGTGATGATAAAGCCTTAAATTGTATTTCGATTGACGGGTCATTTTTGTGGCGGCGAAATACAAAAGGGGTGGGAAAGTTTATTTCCGTTTCACCGTCCGGTGTAATTTTCGTTTTAACGAGAAACGGTACGCTGCAGGCTTTTTCATCGCAGGGCATTCCCATTTGGAGTTTTGACTTTCATGAAGAGCCGCTTTTCGCTCCCTATAACAGTTTGGACGGAAAGATTTTCGTGCTTTCGGCAAAAACGCTTTTTTGCTTTTCACAACAGGGCGTCCTCAAATGGAAACGCAGTTTAAAAGCCGCGCCTGCACTTGATATTGCCGAAACCGATAACGGCGAAATTATTGTTGTGTTAAAAAACGGCGACTTTTTACGATACTCGATTTTCGGTCATCTGAACGAAGAAAAAAAACTGGTGAAAACCGTTTCGGCGATTTCAAAAGCACCGGGCGGCTATCTCATGGCATGTACTGACGGCTCGCTTTTTTACTATAAAACGATTGCAGGGTCCGAATCGGTGTGGCAAGTGCAAACTTCGAGTCCCTGCGTTGCACTTAAATACGCTTCGGGAAAATATCTTGCCGTTTGTGCCGACGGCTCCGTTTGGTTTTCCACAATCGCCGAAAACGAAAAAGTGTGGTTTACGCAGCTGGCAAAAAATTTTTCACCCAATGCAGTTTCCGTCCGTTTTCTCAAAAATGAAATTCAAATTGTGACAAACGGTTTCGGGGCGAGTATTCTTTCAAGCGGCGATGTTCGCTGGCAAGCGAGCATCCCGGAAACACAGGTGCAATCGGTTATCACCGAAAACGGAATGCTGGTCGGCGTGTCGGGAAAAATCATTAACGCATATCGCCAAGAAGTAAAATTTTTGCGGAAAGCGCCGCATGCTGAGATTTTAGATGACAGTTACGATATTATCGGAAACACGCCGATAGAAATCCCGCCTTTTTTTGACAGCGCGGGCAGTCCGAAATTTTTTCGTGAAATTTATGCGCAGCTTGAAGCCGGAACTTTTTCGGAAAACGAGCCGGAATATGCCGCAACCTTAATCGGTATGCTCGAAAACAAATGGGCGACGCAGTATGGGCAATCATTCACCGTGTATGAGCGTGCAGAAGCTGCGCGCCTTTTAGGGGCGTTCGGTTCGTACGAATACCGGAATTACCTCATTGATGCAGGGTACCGAATCGACGACCGCACTGTTTTGATGGGAATTGTTGAAGGAGTCGGTTCGATTGCCTACGACCCGGATGGAAAAACACTGGCGTTTTTAAAATACACGATCGCAAAAACTTCTCACGATGATTTCGATACAATGAAAAATGTGTGCGATGCTTTGGAGCAGCTCGCAAAATTCGGAGACAATACCATTGTGTCAAATTCAATTCAAACACTTTTTTCGATAGTAAACGGAAAATTTATAAATATTACTAAAAAATATGCAAGACAAAAAATTGAAAATATTGTACAATAAAATAACTGGTTTTTAATACGGAGGATTTTATGAAAAAAATTTTTATCCCGATACTTGCCTTGATGACGGCTGTTTCGGTGTTCGCGATCGAAGTAAATGAAGGCGAAATTAAAACCGATGACACTATCGAATTTATCAACTACACCGGTACGCATACGACCGTTGATACCGTTGAGCAAATTCGGGGAATCGGTACCCAGCTTGGCTCTGCGGTAAAAAACGGCAGTGCCGGAACTCTCGACCGCTACTATGTCATGCACATCGTTGACCCGAACGACACCAAGGGGTTTGATGCCGATATTATCATTATTGGAGCAAATGCGGGAGTTGACCACATCAACAATATGCGGTTGATTATTGCAGGATATTTGCAGACAGCGTATAAGTATTCGGCAAAGGATGCAGCGACTATTGCTCACTTTGTTACGATTTACAATGCGGTTCACCGCAAAGACTTGGCGTACTTCGGGAAAAAATATAAGCAAGCCGTTACGAAAAATTTAACACAGGAAAAAGCGGGTTTGGCAATCCGCTACGACGAATGGGCAGGCAAAACACAAATTGTGATTCCGCTAGGCGATGCTCGTTTTTCGGATACTATTAGCGCTATTGATACGACAACTATTTCCGAGAAAGACGTAGTTGAAAAAATGCGCGAAGAAAAAGATAAAGACATCAGTGTCCGCGAAGATATGATCGACTTAAAAGAACGCGAAAGCGAAGAAGCATCCAAACGTGCGGAAACGGCGAAAAAAGAAGCTGCTTCGGAACAGAAAAAAGCGGATACGGCTGTAAAAAAAGCGGATACGGCGCAAAAAACCGCCGATAAAAAAGCCGCTGAAGCCAAACAGGCAAAAAAGAAAGCGGAAGAAACTCAATCTGAAACGGATAAAAAAGTTGCCGAGAAAAAGGCCGTTGAAGCTGAAAAAGCTCAAAAGGAAGCGGATAAAAAAGCCTCCGAAGCCGAACAAGCTCAAAAAAAGGCTGATGAGAAAAAAGAAGATGTGAAAGCCGAACAAAAGTTAGCGGATACAAAAGAAAAGGAAGCCCAAGAAGATCGTAAAAACGTTGCTGCCGATACGCAAAAGATTTTAGAGGAAAAAGCGGCTGAAAAGAAAGCGGAAAGTGATGCCGCCATTGCATCGGCGCTCCCCGGATACGGTCTGCGCGTTGTCGATAAAACGAAGATGCTTTCGCAGTTGGTTTTGCTTGATTTGAAAACCGCAAAAGAACTGAAAGTTTCTGCCGTCAATAGTATTCATGGGCGTTATTTGCTTGACACGGAAGGACGGCTGATGGCGATTGCGGGTACCACAGACGGCGGCGGCGTGATTACGCTGGTGTTGTTTGACCCGATTACGCTGGAAGTAGTTAAACAGGGTGCCGACAATATTGCCGAAGAGAGTGTTTTGATAAAAAACGGCGAAGATTACTATGCGATTCTTGACAACGGCGGAAAATATTATGTCGGACGCTTTAACGGCAATTTGAAACTGCAAGCAAAATCATCATTGCAAGTGCAAGCATACACACCGGTTACTTTCGTTGAAGAAGGCGTTATGGTGCAAGCGACGGATAACTCAATCCGTTTAATCGGTTTAAAAGATTTAATTGAAACAAGTAATTAAGGATGCTTGAAATAATCTTTTAAAAGCTTTTTATAGCCGATGAGTAAAAAACTTGGATGCGGTATTTTGGTGTCCAAGTTTTTTGTTTTAAAATATTAGCACCGCCACGAATGGCAGTTGTTTTGTGCAGCAGCGATGTTTCAGCATTGCCGAAACTCGTTGTCAAAACTATACGTTCATCAACGGATATGACTAGCCTCTTTTAGCATCACTCAACAATGAAAGCCTCAACGCTGAATATCGAAAATCATTGAAGTCGTTTTATGCATTTTCCGTTGCTATCAAGTTGGAGCCTGTATTAGCAATATTTTTTACAATTATATCACCGATTTTAGCGGGTGACTTTACTTGCGTTTTTTGAATTACTTTCATAACATCAAATATTTTCTCTTTAGGAATTTCGGGTTTTGTTTTTACACTTAAGCAATATTTTGAACCTTCCAAGAGTCTCACCGTTGAGCATACCGTACGCTCAGGATGTGTTAATTCTTTTTTTGCATACGCTTCTCCAAGCGGACAATTATTGCCTTTTACTTCGATTACGTTTTTTCCGTCAAGGCTAACTTCAAGTTCACAACCAAGCGGACAGTTTATACAAATAAGTTGTTTTGTTTCCATAGAATAAACAATCTCCTTTAAATATTTTCGAGGCAAAAAGTAATGTTTTCTATATTGCCTTGCTGTTCAATCATTTTTCGCGTTAAAATTATCTGCTCCATTTCACCGGGTGCTACAATTTTCTTCTTTTTATCGATAATTTTTTTATCGTTGCAATAAACACAAACATTGCAATTTTTATAGATATTATTAACACGAAACCTTACGGTAAGGTTTTCCGGCATATTTGCAATATTGATATGCTCGGGCACCGTATAGCGCACCCCATTTTTGCACAATATGGAACAAGGTGTTCCTTTATGTTTTTCCCCGTGCAAAATATAATCGGCAGCATTTTTTCCCGCGTTTTCAGCTTCCATAGAAACATAATCTACCAAGTCATGCACATGGAGTACGTTTCCGCACGCAAAAACCCCTTTGACATTAGTCATCAAAGATTCGTTGACAATAGGACCTTTCGTTGTCTTACTAATACTCACATTCATCTCCGTTGAAATTTCGTTTTCAGGTATGAGTCCCACCGAAAGCAAAAGCGTATCACAACTATAATATTCTTCCGTTCCCGCAATGGGCTTTAGGTTTTTATCAACGGTCGCTAAAACGATACCTTCTATCCTGCGGCTCCCTTTTATATCCACAACCGTGTGACTTAGCATAAGCGGTATTCCATAATCGTCCAAACACTGTACTTTATTTCGTTTGAGCCCGCCGGAATAAGGCAAAATTTCAGCGACGAGTTTTACCTTTGCACCTTCAAGTGTCATTCGTCTCGCCATAATAAGACCAATATCACCTGAACCAAGGATCACTACTTCTTTACCGGGCATATATCCCTCGATGTTTATAAGCCTTTGTGCAGTACCTGCCGAATATATCCCTGCCGGCCGATAGCCCGGAATATTTAAAGCTCCTCTTGACCTTTCACGACAACCCATCGCCAGAATAACAGCTTTTGCTTTTACCTGAAAAAGTCCGGTCTCCTTACTCATAAGGCTGAGAACTTTATTTTCGGTTGCATGCACTACCATAGTATTTAATAGGTAAGGTATTTTTTCTTCTTCCAGCATATCGATATACCGTTGCGCATATTCAGGTCCGGTAAGCTCTTCTTTAAAATTATGCAAGCCGAAGCCGTTATGGATGCACTGATTTAATATGCCACCAAGGCAATCATCTCTTTCTATTACAAGGATATCATCTATTCCATTTTTTTTTGCAGAAACGGCAGCAGCGAGTCCGGCAGGACCGCCGCCTATTATTAATAAATCATAATTCGTTTTCATAAGCTGCCTCCTTGACGAGCTATTTTGTTCTTCCTATAAGCATTTCAGAACCCTTAGAATTTTTACAAAGTTTTTCTTGAGTTATGTTAAGCTCCCGCGAAAGGATTTCTAAAAGTCTTGGCGTACAAAAACCGCCCTGGCACCTTCCTGCCATAACTCTAACGCTGCGTTTTAAAGCATCCAAGTTTGTAGCTCCAAGCGGTCTATGAATTGCATTCACTATTTCACCTTCGCTTACCATTTCACAACGGCAGATTATATGCCCATAACGGCTATCGTTTTTTATAAGCTCATTAAGCGCTTTTGTATCCATATCTTTTATTACCGGTGGAGCTTTTCTTATTGCTTGGAAATTCTCTTTTTTATCAAAGTGCATTTTTTCTTGAACCATATCGGCAACCATAATTCCAAGTGCAGGCGATGAAGTAAGTCCGGGCGATTCTATTCCTACACAGTCAAAAAACAGCGGGGCATCTTCAACTTCCTTTATAACAAACTCTCCTTTCTCTTCGTGTGCCCGCAAACCGGCAAAAGAAGTAATGACGCTACCGAAAGGAATATTTTTTATAGAACGAGCAGCTCTTTCTATTACCGTGTCAAGCCCTTCTCTTGTTGTATTAACATACTCGGGAGCAACAACATCAATTGCGGTCGGTCCTACGATAATATTGTTATCTATGGTTGGAGCAATCAAAACGCCTTTTCCATACTTCGACGGTAATTGAAAATTTACTTGCTTAACATAATCGCCTACTTTTTTATCTAAAAGCAAGTAATCACCGCGTCTAAAAATTATATTGAGTTTATCCTCGCTAACCATATTATGTAAGCGGGCAGAATACAGACCTGCGGCATTTATCACAACTTTTGTTTCATACTTTCCTGTATTTGTTTGGACCATCCAACCAAAACCGCTTTTTTCAAATCCGGTAACCTCCGTGTTAAATTTGAATTCAACGCCATTTACATAAGCATTTTCAGCAAAGGCTATATTCATCCGAAACGGACAAACAATTCCGGCATCGGGTGCATATAAGGCAGCACAGGTTTTATCTGAAATATTCGGTTCAATAGCAAGTATTTCATCTCGGTTCAATATCGAAAGATTTTGAACACCGTTTTTTATACCCCTGTCTTTTAATTCTTCTAATTTATGGATATCATTTTTATCAAAACACAGCACTAGAGAGCCTGTTTTTTTAAATGGAAAACCCAACTCTTTTGAAAGCGTATCCATTAATTTATGTCCGGCTACATTTAGTTTTGCTTTGAGCGTGCCGGATTCTGCATCATATCCTGCGTGTGCAATACCGCTATTCGCTTTTGATGAACCGTTACAGACATCAGCTTCTTTTTCAAGAACTAAAATTTTAGCTTTATATCGCGACAGCTCTCTTGCAACACTGCTTCCTGAAACACCGGAACCGATTATTATTACATCATACATATTTCAACCTCCAGGTGAATTATATTTAACACTATATAAAGACTCATAAGCAAAAAATATAGCCGCTTTTCGATTCCGCAAACTGTTTGTTCGGTAGTAATTTTTGCCTTGATAGTACGTATCTCACCCAGAGGAAAAGCAAGCCTATAGGTGAGATACAATTTACCTAAACGCGAATACGCTGCTTTTTAAGCTCCTATTTAAAATATAAGCTTATATAGCAACGATGCTAAAACACCGCCGATACATGGGCCTACAACAGGTATCCAAGCATAACCAAAGTCCGAGCTGCCTTTACCCTTTATGGGAAGAACTGCATGGGCTATACGCGGCGCAAGGTCGCGTGCCGGATTGATAGCATATCCGGTGAGACCGCCAAGAGACATACCTATAGATACGATTATTCCGAACACCAAAAGTTTTGCAACGCCTGCATTAAGATTCGGTACTTGCGCAAGACCTTCAATAGTGAAAACCAAGACAAAGGTACCGATAATTTCGCTGAGTAAGTTTCGACCCGCATTTTTTATTGAAGGACTTGTACAAAAAACGCCTCGCTTTGCAGCAGCCGCTTCTTCTGCATCCAAATGATCTTTGAATAAAGCATATACCAAACAAGCGCCAACAAAACCCCCAAGAAATTGTCCTAAAAAGTAAGGAAGTAACAATGGGGCAGATATAGTACCGTTTACAAAAAGCGCTAATGTCAGGGCCGGATTGAAGTGAGCGCCGGATGCTTCACCGAATACAAAGGCAGGTAACATTACGGCAAGACCCCAACCAATCGTTATTTGAACTGTACCGCCTCCGCTCATACCGGATTTTTTTAGATTAACATTTGCACACACACCACAACCGAGTAAAATTAACAATGCCGTTCCGACAAACTCAGCTACAAAAATAGTCATATTCATATTTTCCTCCTTAATTATACGACTCTAGCTTCAAAACTAACGATTAATGTTTAGTCCTCTTTTGCCCAGTTGAAAGAATACGTAACGGCTTTCTTCCAGCGTTTTATTTTCTTAATTCTTTCTTCTTCTGAGATTTGAGGTTCAAAAATCTTTGATAACTGCCAATTTTTAATAACATCTTCTTTGCTATTCCAGTAACCCACGGCAAGTCCTGCAAGATAAGCGGCTCCCATTGCGGTCGTTTCAAGGCAAGATGGTCTATGAACAGGTACCCCGTTTACGTTCGACTGAAATTGCATTAAAAAGTTATTTGCTGAAGCTCCGCCGTCAACCTTAAGTGATTTTAGCGTAATATTCGAATCTTCCTCCATTGCATGAAGTACGTCATACGAAAGATACGCTAAAGATTCAAGCGTTGCCCGCACTACATGACTGCGAGTTGTGCCTCGCGTAATCCCGACGATAGCACCCCGTGCATATTGATCCCAATATGGGGCGCCAAGTCCCGTGAATGCAGGGACTACATAACAATCATTAGTATCGGGCACGCTTTCAGCAATATACTCGGATTCGGGAGCCGCATATATCAATCGCACTTGATCGCGTAGCCACTGTATTGCCGAACCCGCAACAAAAATAGAACCTTCCAAGGCGTAGTTTATTTTATTATCCAAACCCCACGCAATAGTTGTTACCAAACCGTTTTTGCTGAATATTGGTTTTTCGCCGGTATTCATAAGCAAGAAGGCACCCGTTCCGTATGTATTTTTTGCTTCACCTTGGTTAAAACAGGTTTGTCCGAATAAAGCTGCTTGTTGATCTCCTGCTGCACCGGCTATTTTAATTTCTCCTCCAAAAAGAGATGGAGCTGTAGTTCCATACACACAGCTTGAAGGTTTTACTTCCGGCAACATTTGTTTGGGAATATTAAACTCTTTTAATATATCATCATCCCATTGCAGCGTTTGAATATTAAACAATAAGGTTCTGGATGCGTTTGAGTAATCCGTTACATGCACAGCACCGTTTGTCAATTTCCAAATGAGCCACGTATCAACGGTACCAAAAAGCAACTTCCCTTGTTCGGCTTTTTCTCTGGCGCCTTCAACATTTTCAAGAATCCATCTTAGTTTTGTACCGGAAAAATAGGCATCAATAACCAAGCCGGTTTTTTCTCGGAATGTATCCGTAAGACCTTTAGCTTTAAGCGAGTCACAGTATTCACTGGTACGCCTACACTGCCACACAATGGCGTTATAGACAGGCTCCCCCGTCTCTTTATCCCATACAATAGTAGTTTCCCGTTGATTTGTAATACCAATAGCGGCAATGTCCTTAGCAGTTACCCCGAGCCTTTGCATTGCCTCCGTAGCGACCCCAAATTGAGTTGACCAAATCTCCTTTGCGTTATGCTCAACCCAGCCCGGTTTTGGAAAAAATTGAGTAAATTCTTTTTGTGCTACTGAGCAAACTTCGCCTTTCTCATTAAAAAGAATACATCGATTACTTGTCGTTCCCGAATCAAGTGCTATTACATACTTAGCCATAAACAATCCTCCTATATATTTATCGCTGCTTAAATCGTAATATCTTTTTTTAAATTAGTCAAGCACCTGCATTTCATCATATTAAATTATATTTCAAATAAAAGGGTTCATCCCACACAAATCGGACTCCCTGTATGATAAGCCCTGAGGTTCAGTGAAACGCTCTTGAACTTTTTACCATAGTATGGTATAGTCCCCTAAGGAAGCGCTGATTAAAGGCTTGACGCCGTTTAACGGCAACTTTGCTTCGCAAAGTTTTTTTGCAAAAAAGCAAAGTATCTCCTACT
>CALDWC010000019.1 GCA_937923945.1 uncultured Treponema sp. | reverse complement strand
ATTACTATGGTATGCTTTTTATATTTTTTTCAAGTTTTATATAGCACAAATATCCGAAAACTTATAAAACATTTTACCGCTTGTAAAACTCATCAAAAATCATATCATAAGTAAAATACAAGCACAAGAGCGCATTCGTTTTTTCAAGCAGGAGTTTGACATGATAAAAGGAACCAGAGAATATCGACATGATAGCCACATTCTTTTTTATGGCATGCTGAGTTTTTTTCTCTTAATTGGATTCAACACGGCGGTACAATTTTTTTCAACAAAGTACACTATCCTCGTCGAAGATTCGTTTTTTGAAACGGTGAACCGAACCGCCGATTATTCTTTTAAGCACAATCGGCGGCTTGTTTTGCAGCCTTTGAGCAATCTTGAAAAAAAACGCCGTTTTTTTATCGGCACCGAAATTCCTGTTGCAGTGATTGCCGCTGAAAAAGATTTTTCTTTCAACGAAGCAGAGACGACAACGAAACAAAACGGAGACGGACTTGAGCTTCATTACATCGTTGACGAAGCCGTTTTAGTTCCGTCCATCCCTGCCGATTTTCAAGCAGCGGCGAAGACGGCTTCTCCATTGTCGCCAAAACTTTCCGTCACCATTACAACGCCCGACACATTGCCGAAAAATTTTCGCGCGCTGCCAGTGAACGGTTTATACGCAGGCGAAAAAAACTATCCGCTTATGGTGCAGCACAAAGTACGCTGTACCATACTTGCCCCGCAATTTAAAGAGGCAATCGCGGACTTTTGCGCGCAACTTTTTACGCCGCTCAAACCGAAGCAAAAACAAACGGCTTTTGTTGCAGGTGTCGGAGATTTGATGCTCGAACGCGGTGTGCAGGATATTTTAATAAACGATGAGTTCGGTTTGCAAAAAGTTTTTACCGACACGCTGCCGATTTTACAAAACAACGATATTACTATCGGAAACTTGGAAGGCGCTGTTACCGAAACTGAAATCGCACTTGCAAAAACCTATACTTTTAAATTTCACAAGGAAGTGCTGCCGCAGTTAAAAGCAGCCGGTTTTAATTACCTGATGTTGAGTAATAATCACTGCTACGATTACGGTGAAGCCGGTTTTAAAGATACGCTTGCAGCTCTCGCCGAATATGGCATTCAAACTTCAGGAGCGGGTGCAATTGCCGCCGAAGCAAAAAAATTTTACCGCGCCGAAAAAAAAGGACAAAAGTTTTCGATCATTTCCTGCGGTATGTATCCGGTTGAACGAAGTGGCTTTAACGGCAAGTACACCGCAACGGCGACACAAACACGGGCGGGCATCCTTTGGGCGGACGATGATGTGGTTGCAGCGGTTGCACAGGAAAAAGCCGCAGGGAACTTTGTGATTGTAAATGTACACGGCGGTACGGAATACCGATTTACACCGAATAAGACGCAGCAGGATTTTTATCGAGCGTTATGTGATGCCGGTGCCGGTGCCGATGTTGTATTCGGAAGTCATCCACATGTGCTGCAGCCGACAGAATGGTACAAAAACAGTTTGATTATATACTCGCTGGGCAATTTTATTTTTAACGGTATGGATGGGTTTTATGGAGCAACCGATACCGAAATTATCAGGCTCGGTGTATATGACGGCAAAATTTTATACGTCGAAAAATATCCCGCTCGCATTGACGGCACCCGTGTTTTGCTGCGATAACCGTACCGTCTCTTTTTTGCGATAGATTAGTTAGCTATAAATACAAAAGCTCACTTGTGTTAGTCTGCAATGTACCGTGCGCGACTGGTCGGAGTTTCAAAAACATCAACGGCAAAAAGCGGGCAATCCGGCAGCTTTTGTTTTATACCGTTAAAAATATACCGTGCAATTCTTTCGGCACTCGGATCGTTTTCAAAAAATGCAAAGTCATTTAAATTGCGATGATCCAATTCACCGCAGACTTCCCGTAAGGTTTTTTTTAAAATACCAAAGTCAAAAAGCATCCCGCCTTCGCTCAGCTCGCTCCCTCGTGCATGTGCAAAAACTTGATAGTTGTGCCCGTGGAGGCGTTCGCATTTTCCGTGATAGTGGGTTAAAAAATGAGCCGCAGAAAACTCGGCTTCAACTCTAATTTCAAACATAACTCCACTGTATCGATAAATGCCAGCAAGGTCAAGAGCGTGAACCGGCGCCGATCTCCAGTTTTTCTTCGTCGGGGTGGGTACCGGGCTGCGCCGTTGCCAAAAGCAGTTTCAGGCGGTTCAGCTGATTTACTTCACTGGCGCCGGGGTCGTAATCAATCGCCGCGATGTTCGCTTCAGGGTAACGCCGGCGTAGTTCTTTAATCATTCCTTTACCGGTTACGTGATTCGGAAGACACGCAAAGGGCTGAATACAAGCAATGTTGGATACACCGCCGTTGATAAGTTCCACCATTTCAGCGGTTAAAAACCAGCCTTCGCCCATAATATTTCCAAGCTGCACAATGCCGTCAACGCCTTTTGCCAGTTCATAAATACTCGCAGGCGGCGTAAACCGCTTACTTTTTCTCAAAGCTCGCCGGCAAGGCTTTCTAAACTGTTCCAAAATCCAAATTGAAAGATCCGCGATAAATGCTTTTTTTCGTTTCGCGCCCAAGAGGTTGTGCCGCACATGACCGCCGTACGATGAGTACAGCATAAAATCGAGAAGGTCGGGCATAACCGCCTCCGCACCTTCCGCTTCCAGCGTTTTCACAATATCGTTATTCGCCGCCGGATGAAATTTTACCAAAATCTCCCCGACCACACCGACGCGCGGCTTATGTATCTTGCGAAGCGGCACCGCATCGAAGTCGGCAACAATATCGCGGACTAGTTTTTTATAGCGGAACGAAGGAAGGTGCTTTAGTTCTTTTTTAATTCGAGTTACATATTTTCGATGCAGTGCATCAACACTGCCCGCTTCCGCTTCATAGGGACGCGTGCGGTATATCACCCGCATGAGTAAATCCCCCAAACACATCGCTTTTACGACGCGGGTAAGGAGCGAAAGTGAAAACGTAAAACCGGGATTTTTTTCAAAGCCCTGCGCACTAATAGCGATCACGGGAATTTGACCATATCCCGCATCGTTCAAGGCGCGGCGGATAAAACCAATATAGTTCGTTGCGCGGCAGCCACCGCCGGTTTGGGTGATGGCAAGTGCAACTCGTTCCAAATCATACCGCCCCGATTGTAACGCTTCAATCATCTGCCCTGTTACTAAAATCGCCGGATAACACGCGTCATTATTCACGTATTTTAATCCGGTATCGACCGTTTTTGCCGTAACGTTTTGCAAAATCTCAAAATTGTAATTTGAATGCTGAAAAGCAGCCTCTAAAAGTTCAAAGTGAATCGGAGACATCTGCGGAGCTAAAATCGTATGTGTTTTCCGCATCTCTTTGGTAAAAATAGGACGTGTATTTTCCATAAATATTTGCATTTACCTCATTCCTAATATTAGAATTATTGTAACAAAAGTCAATAGTTTTTTTACGGACAAACGGAGTTTGACGATTGCCGGTATGTGTAAGATAATCCGTATTACTTTTGGTAAAACGATCGATCTACACGTAATAGTTTAAAAGGAAACACCAAATGCTTTATTTCCATAAAACAAAACTCATACTTTTTTGAAAAATATGAATATTTTCAAAAAAAATACTTGACTTTATTTTTTTTTCTATAATTACCTAACTTTTTTATTTATGGAGGAATTACTATGAAAAAGTTGTTAGGTTTTCTTGCTGTAATGATTACAGCTTTGTTTGTTTTAGGCGCTTGTGGGCAATCAACAAAAAGCACGCCATCAACAGAGGTAAAGACCATCACGCTAAAAGTTGGTCTTAGTGACGGTAGCGAGACGGCTCTTCTTGAACCCGTTGAAATAAGCGTTCCTAAAGGGAAAAAACTTTTTGAACTGTTTGCGGATCCCAAGGTCGGGGCTGAAATTCAAAAAAAACTGACACTGAACGAGAGTTTTGAATACAGTAAGGGTGCCGATACTTACACCGTAGATCTCTCGACAGTTTTCGAGGATGTAAAAGCGACAATGGAAATTCCTGCGGATACTGTCGTTGAAGCTGGCGCCACCGGTTATTTGAAGGCTACTAAAAAATAACCGCAACTGCAGCTTAAATCTATTTAGTTAACTGAAAAACCTCTAAAAGCTTTTGGTTTTTAGAGGTTTTCACTATCGTTTATGATACTGCCTTTGCGGTGGGAAAGTAGAGCAGAAGCGGCTTTTGCCGAACATAACACCCGACACGAGCATTTCTATGAAGCCAAGTATTTTTTACTTTTTGTAAAAGTACTTCCGTCCATATGTACCACAGGACGAGAAACGGAATATCCGATTCAATATACTGCGTACCAGTATTGCGACAATAAAAAGTCAATAAATTCATATTGACTTTTTCAATAAAAAAATATATATTTACTGATATATAATAGTGAAGAACGGATAGGAGGTTCTTATATGATAAAAAACAGTGTAAAAGTACCGGTAAGTTTTTTAATTTTGACTGCGCTTTGTTTTTCATGTGCAAGCAGTGCAAGTATGGTAAAGACAATGGACGGCGATTCGTTAGTTGCGCGTAATTCGGGACGCGAAAAGGATAAGATTTTAATTATTGATGTTCGCCCCGAAGCCGAGTACCAAGCAGGTCATATTGAAAATGCAATCAATATGCTTTCGGATACCATCGCCGACAATCTTGCTGCAATTGAACCGTGGAAAAGCATGCCGATTATTGTGTACTGCAACACCGGTAAGCGCTCGGCGGCTGCAGCTGAAGTACTGACAAAAAACGGATTTAAAGAAGTGTATAACGCCGCCGGTGTCAAACAGTATGAATACAATCTCGTTACCTACACGGACATTCTGCCTGCTAATCTTTTAAAAATGCAGCAGGATCCGAATACGGTTTTAGTCGATTACCGACCGCAAGATCAATATGCTGCAGGACATCTTGAAGGTGCAATCAATATTCCGTGGGGCGAAATACAAAATAATCTTGACAAACTCCCGAAAGAAAAAAATATCGTTTTGTATTGCAACACCGGTACAAAAAGTCTGGAAGGAGCAAAAGAACTTTCTACTTTAGGCTATGAGCATGTCTTTAATGCGATCTTCGGTGTAAAAGAATACCGGTACACATTGGTAAAATAACACATACGCTTTAGGAAACGCTGATTAAAGGCTTGACGCCGTTTAACAGCGTTTCCATATTGTTTCTCAATGTTCAGTATAATAAGGTAGATTCTGAACATTTGCGAAACAACGATTTTAAAGGTGGACACTGATTAATTCTCGATTGAATTAATCAGTGCCTCCTTAAGGAGTTTTTATGTATAATTTTACCTTTTATATTCCCACCAAAGTATTTTTTGGAGATGGAGCCGTCAGCAATGTAGCCGGCGAAATACAAAAATTCGGACGCCGTGTTTTATTCTGTTATGGCGGCGGCAGTATTAAACGCAACGGCATTTATAACGACGTCATTCGTGAGCTAAAATCCGCCGGCATCGCATATTTTGAGCATGCAGGCATTTCGCCGAACCCGACGCTTGCGCAGGTACGCGCCGGTATTGCAAAAGCCAAAGAACACGCATGCGATTTTATTTTGGGCGTCGGAGGTGGCAGCGTTATTGACTGCGCAAAGGCAATCAGTGCGGGCGTTTCAAACAATATCGATGCTTGGGAGTTAATTCTCAAACCGGAAAATATTTCCGCCGCTTTGCCGGTCGGGGCGGTACTGACGATGGCTGCAACCGGCTCTGAAATGGACTGCTTTGGCGTTATCAGCAATACCGACACTAAAGAAAAACTCGGCTTCGGCTCGCCTCTGGTTTTGCCGAAGTTTGCCATCATGGATCCGAAGTACACATTCAGCGTTCCGAAGCATCAGACTGCGGCTGGCATTGCCGACATTATGAGCCACGTATTTGAAAATTATTTTTCGCTCAATGACGGCGCGTATTTGCAAAATCGATTTGCCGAAGCGGTTTTGAAGACCTGTATTCACTACGGTCCGATTGCGTACCGCGAGCCGGAAAACCGTGAAGCCCGTGCCAATCTTTTGTGGGCAAACAGCTGGGCAATTAACGGTTTACTGAATAGCGGAAAAAACATCGCATGGTCGGTTCACCCGATGGAACATGAACTTAGCGCGTTTTACGATATTACGCACGGGGTCGGCTTGGCGATTTTAACGCCGCGCTGGATGGAGTACGTTTTGGACGACACAACGGTTGGCAGCTTCGCCGATTTTGCGGAAAACGTCTGGAACATCACCTCAGGTGATCCGATGCAAAAAGCCAAAGAAGCAATTCAACGTACCTATCAATTTTTTGAGTTGCTTGAGATTCCGATGCATTTACGCGACGTCGGTATCGGCGAAGAGCATTTGCAGGAAATGGCTAAAGCCGCTATTGCACACAAAGGCGGAGCAATCGCCGGCTTTAAAACGCTTGACGTTTCCGACGTGCTGGAAATTTATCGCCGCAGTTTGTAGAAAAATATTTTTTGGTTATGTTTTGCAGCTCCGTTGTTTTACCCGTTTGCAAAAAGATAGGTAAACACTTTTGCGTCGCTCACCATATTTTTTACCGAGCAGTATTCGTTGCTTTGGTGCGCGCAGTCGTCAAGGGTGCTCCATACTACCGCGTCGAAACCCGCTTTCCGTAAATGTGCGGCAACCGTTCCGCCGCCGATTCCGATAGTTTCCGCTTCAAGGTGTTTAACGGCTTTGATTGCCGCTTTAAGCGATTGAACAACGGGAGCATCGGGTGCAACGGCGGGACTCGGGTCGGACAAAGCGGCTTCCAACTCAACGGTTACGCCGTATTGTTTTTCAACGCTGTCGGCACATTCCCGCATTTTTGCAAACACGTCCTTTGTCGCATAACTCGGCAAAATTCGGCAATCCATGTAAAACACATCGTCGCCGGGTATGGTGTTGGTGTTCGGTACGTTGGCACATTTTTTTGTTGGTGCGAATGTTGAATACGCAGGCGAAAAAAGCTCGTCTTTTTTGTTAAATACGTTTTGCAAATTATAGAGTCGCACCGCTAAATCCGAAGCGGCTAAAAACGCATTTGCACCGGCATCGGGCATGGACGCGTGGGTTTGCTTTCCAATAGTGTGAACCTTGACGGTTAGCCCCGTTTTTTCGGCAATTTCGACGGTTCGTCCTTCGCGGTCACCTGCGTCCGGCACGAGAATAAAATCATTTTTTGAAAAAAGCCTGTGGTGCTTTAAAAGATATGCAATGCCGTACTTTGAACCGACTTCTTCATCGGCAACAAAAAGGAGCCGGACATTGTACTTCGGCTTTTTGTTGAGCCGCAAAAATGCGTATGCCGCTCCAAGCGAGGAAACCAGTCCTTGCTGGTTATCTTCGGTGCCGCGTCCGAAAAGTTTATCCCCTTTTTGGTTGAGTGTAAACGGCTCCGTTTTCCAGTTTGCCCGCTCTCCTTCCGGTACCACATCCAAGTGGCTCATCACCCAAATCGTGCGTTCCTGCTGCTCGCCTTCGAGAAAAACGGAAAAGTTCGGGCGCTCGCCGCTTGACACGCGGCTGTCGGGTGCCGGATACTGTTCAAAGTTGCTAAAGCCGAGTTCTTTTAAAAAGGCGAGCAAAGCCGCCGCTTTTTTACTTTCACCGTCGCCGCCCGATTCGGGAGCGATAGCCGGAATTTCAGTCAGCAGTTTTTGGGCTGCAATCAACGTCGGGGTGAGGACGTCTATTTCATGTTCAAATATTGTAAAATCCATGACTACTATACTACCACAAGAAAAAAAGAAAAACTAGCAGGCGCATTTTATTACAGTAAGCCGATTTCAAAAGATAAACGGTTTAGTCAGGCCGCTCACGTTGCGTAAATTATCCTGCATTTCCAACTTGTTATTTTTTTTATTTTATGGAGGCTCTGCCGGAACTAAGCATTTGTCAGTAGCCTCCGTAAGAATTGAACCGCGCATTGTGCAAAAGTTTGGTAAATTTTTAAAATTTCTCGGCAAATATTTTAAAATATTTGGTAAATAATTTTAATTATTTGGTAAATATTTGGAGGAACTGCGGTAAAAATCGTTTGAGGCGCGCATATCTTTTTACCGAATGAGACAATTTAGCTACACGGTGATATTGCATAAAATTAAAAACATTTAAAAATTTTTGGGGACAATACTTGTTGTTTTGTGTTTTTTTTAGTATATTTATAGTACAAAGATAGGAGATTTTTTATGGCAGTATTACACATAAACTCATCTGAGTTTGATAAAACATTAGAGACGGAACTTCCCGTTTTGGTTGATTTTTGGGCGCCGTGGTGCGGACCGTGCAAGAGTCTCGGGCCGGAGCTTGAAGCGGCGGAAGCGGAATTGAGCGGCAAAATCGTCGTAGCCAAGGTGAACATCGAAGAGGGCGACAACAAATCACTCGCTTCCAAGATGAAAGTCATGGGTATTCCGAATATGGTTATTTTCAAAGGCGGCAAAGAAGTTGATCGAGCAGTCGGTTACATGGACAAAGCCGAGTTGGTTACGTTTATGTCCAAGCACATTTAAGCTGCGTTTCAAAGTCCCGCACCTGCGGGGCTTTTTTTTACCGCGTAAATCACATCCGATACTGTTTCACCGCGTTTTCAAGTTCGCGATATTGTTCCAATTTCGGAAAAACCGAGGGAATATATCGATTCGGTGAAATCAGAATCTTATGTTCCAAAAAATAATCAAACAAAGCGGCATAACCGGCATCGCTTTCATTTTTTTGCGGTTTTAGGTAAATTCCTTCAATGTTAAAAAATTCCGAAAAAAGCTGCAATACGGGATGATGCAGCATGCTTTGTTCGTATTCGGGCGCATTGCTTAAAAGTGACGAAAGACTTTTTGCAATTACAAAAAGCATTGCTTGCGGAATTTCTTCTTGTTCAACGGTTGCGTACGTATCTTGAATCACTTGAGACGAAACCGTTTTCCGCACCAAAGCTAATGCCGCTGTGCAGGCAAAAGGAGGCGGATACAAAAAAGCGGGCATTTCGCGTAGGTACTCTTTCGTACCGGCTGCAAACGGACGCCACGTAAAATACTCCCTCGTTTCGCTATCCGTGCGAAGTGCAGTGCCGTTTATCGCCTGATTAATGAGCCGCACATACTCAAACGCATTTTTTACGTTTGAAAAAACGGTAACGGTATAGTCGGGGAATATTTTCCGGCATGTTTTTTCGAGCACATAGTTTGCCTGTGTCGGGAAAAAACCGTGAAAGCCTTTATCCGTTTTTTGCTTTAATACGAGGTTAACCTGCCCTTCGCGGCGACCTAACACGGAGCGAGCACCGTCAAGGCACATATCAATGAGCCGCACGCCCTTTTCCGTATACAAATAAAAACCGCGGGCGCGCCGTACCATACCATATCGCTGTTGTATTTGTTCAAAGTACTGCTGCATACTTACTGTAAAAAGGTCGCTTTCTTTTGAGTTGTTCGCGCGACATTGGCTGCATCCGTTTTTCGGTACCAAAAAAGAACTTCCAGTGTGTACTGCTGAATATCATCGAACCATTTTTGCTGTATTTCACATGCCGCGCATCCGATGTACCGAAAGTGCCAGCACTCCCACTTGTAACCGGTAACCGCTTCATAGCCTTGCGGAAACGAAAGCGAAAATCCGAACTCGCCTGCATGCGCGGTAAGCCACCGCCCCTGCTTTGTTTTTGCAAAGTCATCGGTAATGCTTCCGAAATCAAATACGGTGCCCAGTTGGTGCTGGCTTGTGCCGGCTCGGGCGGAAAAGCGCTCAGCTTCCGCTTCACCGTACTGCGAAGTATACCGCGCAAATAAATTTTTTTGGTATTGATAACTCCGGTATGCCGAGCTGACCATCAGCGTTACGCCGTCCTTTATTGCTGCCTGTCCCATTTTATGCAAGGCATCAACGGTTTGCTTGTCGGCGTACATTCCGGTTTTTGACACGGTATAATCGCGGTTCGTTTTGAGCGCAACCAAATCCGCCGGAACAAAATCCGCCGCTAAAAAGTGTTTTTTATCAACGAGCGTTAAAAGTCCGGCATTCGTTGTTTTTAGCACGGTTTTAACATCGCCGCTAAATTCGTGATAATTATCTAAAATGCGCCGCAACATATCGGCGGGAAGTCTTGTCTCAAAAGCGGCGGCGAATTTTTCTTTTTCAGCTGTCTCCGCATCCGCCGCAACATAAATTGCTTTTTGCATTGGAGCTGCTTCGGAAACAAGCGCCGATTCGCTTTCTTTTCGGCAGCCCGCCAATAAAAGCATCGCCGCTATCAGTAACATAATTTTTTTCATAAAATTTTTCTACAAGTAAACAATGATTGCCGACATCGGCACACTGTCCTGATATACCACATGCGAAGCAAGATACCGTGTCATTCGAAGTCCCATTCCGCGGTAGCGTCCCGCCTTCGGATCATAATGGGGGCGTGAGCGGCGAACTCCCTCGATTAAATCTTGAAAGTTCGTCGTTTCATACGAAAATGACAATTTTGTTCTTTGCCGGTGCGAAATCGTAATAACAATATAGTTGTCCGCAGGTCCGTTGGAATGCTCCACAATATTATCAAACAATTCCGTTGCGATGATGAGCGCTTTATTTCGCTTATCATCGGGAATATTCAACGAAGTGCAAATTAACTTTTCAACATAGTAAATGTTTTTAAATTCCGGTTTAAGAACAAGTTTATCTTCTTCCATTGGTACACGTTTTTATTTTTTTACTTCGTCAAGCGAGTGAATTACTTTGAACATATCGGAAAAACCGGTTGAATCAATCGCAAGCCGAACGATTTCAGACGGATTCAAAATATAAATTTCATTTCCGACATCTTCGCCGTCATCATGTGCGGACATTAACACGCCCAAACCGGAAGATGACATATTGGTAACGCTGCCCAAATCCAGTACTACGTCAGCTTTTTTTATTGCGGTATAAATTTTTTCTTCAAATTCACCGTAAGTGTACGAATTCAAGTTACCTGAAATCGTCAGAAGAATACAATTATCTTTTTGTTCTTCTTTAATTTCCAAATTTTCCATAAATCATTCTCCTCTTCAAATATAGAAATTATATAAAATTTTATTTCAAAAAGTCAAGTCATTTTGCCGGTATTGCCGCAGCAGCTTGCTGCGCCTCACCGTTATGCTTGAAAACCAAAATAGTAACGTCGTCCTGCAATTCGCGGGCAACGAAATCCATTACTTTCGAGTAAATTTCCTCGGTTAATTCCTTGGACGACATCGTGTTATTACGCGACATAATACTTGCAACGCGATCTTTTCCGAATCTATCACCGCGCAAGTTTTCCGAATCAAGCAAACCGTCAGTCGTAAACACGATAATGTCACCGGCGTGCATCGTGATTTTTCGTATTTTCAAAAACGGTTCAATTCGTTTAACGAAGCCAAGAACGCGTCCTTCGCCCTGAATTTCAATCGCGTTGTTGTAGCTTTTGATATACATTGACATAAGCGGGATACCGCAGTTCAAGTAAAAAATCGTTTGCGTTTTCAAATCTAAAATACCGAAAAGCCCCGCAAAGAATGTTCCGCGCGGTAGATTATCCTTTATAAAAAGATTCAGCTTGATAACCAGTTCTTTAAAGTCTTTACTGGTTTCAAGGTACGTGCGTAACACGGATTTTAAAATAACCATAGACATACTGGCACTCAAACCTTTACCGGAAACGTCCCCGATGAGAAAAAAATACTTATCGTCTGCAAGTTGAATAAAGTCGATGAAGTCGCCTCCGAGTTTATGCGCGGAATACGCAACGGAATCAACGGAAAGTATTTTGTCGTCAATTTTATTCATTGAAGCTTGAATCGCTCCGATAATCTGGTCGGACATTTCGATTTGCTTACCAACCGTTATCATAATATCCTGCTTTGCAATATTACGCAAATAATATGACACGAGGAAAAAATACGAATAAAACTTTTTGAAAACTTCAACATCGTAATATCCGTATTCTGCTTTTTTTAACCGGTGTCCCAGCGTAAACGCGGCAATGAGTTTTTGCCCATCACGAACGAACAGCACAATATCGGCATTGGTTTTCCAAAAAAGAGTATTCAAATCCGGCTTGTAATCGATGAATTCATACGAAGTGACAACCTCCGTGTGGAGAAGTACTTGAATGTTTTTTTCCATAAGATAATTAAACGCCGGCGTATCAATTTTAAATGAACCGTTTGTCCCCTGTGTCGAGTATTCGACGTTGAGATTAAAGTTGTCATCGGCGATTAAAATATCAACGGTCGAACATCCGACATATTTTTTTAATCCGTCAACCAATGCGGTAATCACTTCGTCACGTCCTGCGCTATAATCAAGCATTTGCAGTACTTTTTCCAACTCATGTTCGTAATCGGTTGAACTTTTAAAGACCGCTCCGAATTTTTTGGTAGCATACTGCCTCATTAAAAGTACAACGCTTGCGGTGATAAGGATCAGGATAATTTGTAACTGAAAACTGCGGATATAAGACAAAAAATATCCGGTCAGCAAACCGGCAACAACCGAAAAAACGAGTGTAAACGATACAAGCCGCAAGATACCGATTCCGATTTCCCGCCTGTCTAAAACAACCGTGAGCGAAAAAATATAGGTAAGCAAAACCGATAGCAGCAAATAACCGAACGGTATGAACGAAATAACCCAAGAGAACATATATTCTGAAAACCATGCTATCGTTGTTTCGACAGCGGCGAACAGCAAAAAAGCTAAAGCCATCAATCTGAGCTGTTGCTTGTAAATATTACTTCTAATATAATGCGAGCGAATAAACAGAATAATTGTAAAAAGCACCGGTAATACAAGATAATTCACAAAAGAAAATACAACAATGCCGGAATATTCGAGCCCGAATACGTGTACACGAGAATTGATGTAAAAACCGCTCAATGCATTCCAACCGATTTCTTGAATATACAAAAATGCGAAAAGGATGTTCAAAGCTCCGATAAGGAATGTGATAATCAGCGGAACGTTTTTTTTATCAAAGTACGGAGCTTGTAAGGTTAAGTATAACAACGCCGCCGTTATCGCCGCGATACCGAGATAAAAAATCTTGGTAATAATAATACTGTATAGACCGATAAATTCAAAATAAAGCAGAATATATAAAACAGCCAAAGATGCGGTTACCAGCGTTGCGCTTATTGAAATAAAGCTCAATGCCATACCGTGCTTATCTTTTCGGGTAATCAAGAAAAACGAGAGAACCGTAAAGGTAAATACGAATAAAATCTCAAAAACTATTAACCCCATTTTTTACCCCTTCACCTTTACGGCAACAACCGTAATATCGTCGCGAACCTTGCTTCCGGTTGCATAGCTGAAAGCTAAATTAGCAATGTTATGAACAATTTGATCGGCGGTTTTATCCGCATAGGATTTGAGTGCGTCAATGTATTCATCGGTTTCACCCAACTCCACACCCTGATCGTTCGGTGTTTCAGGTACACCGTCAGTACTCATGATAATAACGTCGCCTCGGTATAGCGGTTTTTCAACCACTTCAATTTCGTCCAAATCAATAATGCCGATAACGCCACACGTTGAATCGAGGCTTTTTATTTTGTAATCACCGGCACTTTGCGTCAGGATCATCGGATTTTCAATGGAAGCGTTGATGTATTTGATAGTCATCTTTTTTGTGTCGATTAAACTTAAAAACAAGACGGTGTATTTATCGATCAAATTCATGCGCTTAATAGCCACGTCAACCATACGAAGCACCCCTTCGAGGTCTTCTTTGTCCGGCGCGATACGAATCGTGTTAATAACGACACCCATAATTAAAGCCGCCGGTAAGCCTTTGCCGGACACGTCCCCGACAACAAAAATTGTTTTATCTTCGTCAACCGGAATATAATCGTAATAATCTCCGGAAACATTGAGGAGCGGCCGATAATACGCGGCGATATCCAAATGTTTAACTTCATTAATTTCTTTCGGTAAAAATGACATCTGAATGTCGGCGATCATCTGCCATTCTTGGGCAAATTCGGACAACTCCAAAAGTTTTGCCAACGTTTCAGAGCGTTTTTCAAAGTTCACAAATTCATGATACATAGCCGGAAAAACACCCGGTTCAACGTCTTTTAAAAATCGACATATCACAATTAAACGGAATTTTTCCGTAATGAGGGCAAAGCCTTTTGCGTTTTTTTGTGTATTAACCAGATACAAATGGTTATCAAAAAAATGAACTCCATTTTCTGCCTTATTTTTTTTGAAAATGGTGTTTATTTTATCGAAGGTTTCCGGATCGGAAGTAAAACGAGAGCCGCAGTTATAACTGACAAAATCGGTAGCGGTTTCGACGAGGACCACTTCACAGTTTGCGGCATATTCCAAATCTTTTTGGAGCAGGGTAACGAAATCTTCGCCGGTGTTTGCCAATTTTAAGTTGTCCACAAAGTCGGCAAAAAGTTTGGTCTTTTCTTTTGAGAGCGCAAACTCCTCTATTTTTCTGTCTGCAAACCGGATAACGATTCGGGTAAACGTTGCCAATAATACAAAAACAACCGCGGCAATAGCACTGCGGATCCAGATGTTCATTTCAGGCAAGGCGGCAAAAGTGCTGATTGACAAGCTCATATATTGGGCTGCATCGAATTTTCCCAAAAATAAAATTCGCGGACTTATAAACGCCATGAAAAATACAAATATCCCTGCTGAAACGATACAAATAACCAACTGTGAAAAAAAACGTTGACGTTTTATCATTCCATTCTCCTAACGCTCCTAAAAGGTATCGGCACAAATCACCGTAAACTGAACCCGTTTCCTTAAGGTTAGACTCCGTTCGAAAAAATGGAACCGATACGGATTTATTGTATCATAAAATACAAATTTATAAAAGCCTATAAAACATTTTTTTACTAATTCGGAAGTATTTTACCTAATACGATGGAAGTCTCCAAAAGTCAAGTTTTTAGGAGACGTTCCATAGTGCGCATTAATATGCACTTTTATAAAAATTTTTCAATTACGGACGATACAAATAATTAAAGAATTCCGAATCGGTTGACATAATTTTTTCAATATTCGGAAGGGTCTTTTTATACGTTTCAAGGCTTTTCCAAAAACTGTAAAAGGCGGGGTCTTTGTTGTAAGCTTGGGCGTAAATCGCGGCTGCTTCGGCATCGGCTTGACCGCGGATTGCTTCAGCCTTTGCGTAACTTCCCGAAAGAATACTTTGCTTTTCGTTTTCAAGTTTACCTAAAATTTCCGCTTTTTTACCTTCACCGGTTGAACGAATCGTACTGGCGATTTTGTTTCGTTCGGTAATCATGCGTTTGAAAACCGCATCCTGCAATTCGTCTGCATATTTAATACCTTTGAAAATCATATCGATAATTTCGATACCGAATTCGTTCAGCTGCGCATTCGCACGTTTTTTTATCTCATCGGCTATTTGGACTCTCCCTTTTGTAATCGGGGCGTACGTTTTTTGCTGCGTTTCAAAAAGCGAGCTGGTATCGATTTCATCCGTTTCCAGATTTAATTCTTCTTGCGAATTGATTTTATTAATGATGTTTGAACTACGCACGATGCTGTCAAAGCTGTTGACGGAAATGACATCGCGGCAAGACGCATCGGCAATATCCGCAATTTTCGACAGAGCCGCTTCGTAACCCCGCAGCGAGCGATAAAATTTAGCGGCGTCGGTTATCCGCCAACGGGTGGTCGTTGTTACTTCAATAAACTGATTTTCTTTGGTCGGGATTTTTTGCGGATCGCCGTCAATGCGCAAAACCCGTTGAGAGATGCGATGAATTTCGTCGAGCGTCGGAACCCGCCAATGCAGCCCGGGCTCGGTTTCAACCGATTGAATTTTTCCGAGTCGCGTAATTAAAACCGCTTCGTTTTCCTGAATTATATAAAACGGATTAAAAAAAAGAAACAGTAAAATAAGTATGATAAAAACAATAACCGCGGTAAAAGATTTTTTATTAAATTTTCTTTCCATATATTTTTCCCTTATGAAGATACTTTGCTTCCGCAAAAACTTTTCTTCGAAAAGTTGCCGGTAAACGGCATCAAGGAGACACTGATTAATTCAATCGAGAATTAATCAGTGCCCACCTTCAAAATCTATTGTTTCGCAAATGTTCAGAATCTACCTTATTATACTGAACATTGAGAAACAATAAGGAAACGCTGTTAAACGGCGTCAAGCCTTTAATCAGCGTTTTCTCAAGCCTTTAATCAGCGTTTCCTTATACATAAATCAAAATTAATTTTCGTTGAGCACTTTTGAATGAAGCTCTTTAATCGGTAGGAGATTATCCAGCGATTTATCAACGACGGTGATATTATCCGCGTTCGATAAAACGTCGCCCATCGTTTCAAGGTACAAACGGCGGCGGGTAATTTGGGGGCTTTTTACATATTCGGCGTATACCGCATTAAAACGGGCAACGTCACCTTTTGCCGTATTGACGCGGTTTGCCGCATAGCCTTCCGCTTCCTGCAAAAGTCGCAAGCCTTCGCCTTTGGCTTTCGGCAACTCTTCGTTATACACTTTCTGCCCCTCGTTGATGAGGCGGTTCATATCCTGTATAGCGATGTTCACGTCTTCAAACGCTTCCTGTACTTGCGGCGGCGGCACTACGTTTTGCAGCTGCACGGAAAGCACGGTAATTCCCAAGTTGAGTACCCGAAACTGTTCATTCATCATTTCCGTTGCGAGTCGAGCAATGTTGTTACGTTCGGAACCCATAATCGAAAAAATCGCACGGTCTCCGATCAGAGCGTTCATCACCGCTTTCGACACATCGCGAATCGTTTTATACCGCTGGTCGGCGGCAACGTTAAAAAGCCACGCTTTTGCATCGGTGATTTTGTACTGCACCACCCATTCCACGTTGATAATGTTCAAATCGCCGGTCAGCATTTCGGATTCGTGAACAATATTATTTTCATATTCACTGCGCTCGCTTGTTTGCTTCGTCCGAAAACCGAACTCTTCTTTTTGCACCGTGGTTACTTCAACCCGATACACTTTTTCCACAAACGGAATGAGAAAATTCGGTCCCGACGGCAGCGTACGGACATATTTTCCGAACTTCGTAACAATTCCTTCTTCGGTCGGCTCAATCACCACAAAGCCTTTGTAGACCAGTAAACCGGCAAGTACCGCAATAATAATAAGCTTTATTATATTTGAAGTTTTCATATTTTCATTATACCGAAATCACAAAAAAAGTTAAGGAGGCGGAGATTAATTCAATAGGAGAACGTGTAAACACCCAACGAAAAAATGAAAAAGAGACGGGTAATCGGCACTGCATTGTAAAAACAACTAACTAAAAAGCCCGCATACATAAACGTAAACGGGCTTTTTAGTTATCACGAAAAGTTTTTCAGCTTAGAACTTTGCGGAAACTGAAAATGCAATCGCGGCATCACGAATTGTGGCAATGGAAGTAGTGAACTTATTAAAGATGTCGCAACTTGCATCAAAAGTAACGGCATCGGTTATAAACCATGACAACCCGAAAGAAACATTGCCGTCCATCGACCCGTCTAAAGTAGTCGTTGTGTTTTTCGTTGTCTTTTCAACTTTACCGGTGTTCGCATCTCGGTCTTCAGTTTTATGAGTTTTAACCTCCATGGACGGGCAGGTTAAGCCGACCCCGGCATTTAATTTAACTTTACCGTCATTTTTCTCTGATGTCGGTATAAAATAAAGTCCGAGATTAAACTCCGGCCTTACAGAGTACGTTACATCCGTCTTTCGAGATGTGTTATACGATTTTTTGGAATCAAATTTGTCATAATCATAATCTTTCTTTGCTTGAATACCGGTAATCGCTGAAGTAGTAAACTTAACACCGAATTTACTATCAGTGGTTTCGTATTGCAATGCCCATTTCGGCGATATGAAGATATTAAAATCACTGCGACCTTTTTGGTACGTGTATTTTTCTGTTGTATTATCATAGCTTGTTTTTGAAGGGAAAATACCGATTTTTGACTCTAGGGAAAGTCCCCATGTTTTGGTAATGCCGTCGCTATTTGCATAATCGGTTTCAACACCGCCACGCAAGAACAAAGCATGCTCGCTCTTATTACCCCATGCGCTGAGTTTTCCATCCGTCTTTACTTTCTTCATATCAATCTTATTCCACACGGAAAGACCTGCATTTACAGCATATATTTGTGAATCTCCGAGGTTGATCCCGAAATCGAGATTTGCCTGAAGGGTGTAGTTATTATTCCAGTTTTCTGTTTTTGCATCCGAGTCTTTAGTATGGGAAAGATTGGATGGGTAGAAGTATATACCGGTTTTTATTCCCATGTTTCCAAAACCGAACAAAAACTGAGATTGCAATGAATTGGTAACAGTTGTATTTTTCTTCGATGTGGACTTATTGATAGTCCAAGTCGGTAAACCGCCTCTCACATAGGTGCCGAAATAGAGCGCCGGGAACTGCTTGGCAAACCCGAGCTCAAGAGAGTCGCTTCCTGACGCGCCGAATCCCCCATAGAGGAAAGCTTTTTCAGGATTTACCTGCTGCCACGAATTGACATCCATAAAATTATCGACATCATTTCCAAATTGCTCTTGAGTACTAATGGATGTCATTGACTGTTGAGCAAACCCCGCAGTGAAACAGAACACTGCCGTAAAGAAAATCGCTGTAATTTTCTTTATATAAACTCCTTTGCACACTCACTGTGTGCACTGCACGCATATCCCATGCAGATAAAAATTTTTTTGATATGGGAAATATTTTCCTCATACCGGTTAGTTTACTATTGTACCGATTTATATTTTTATTTCAATATGATTTTTTTGATTTTTCTATAAAATATAATAAATCAGGGATATCATGCATGGTGTTTTTAGGGAAAACACTGATTAAACGGCGTCAAGCCTTTAGGAGGCACTGATTAATTCAATCGAGAATTAATCAGTGCCCACCTTTAAAATCTA
>CALDWC010000018.1 GCA_937923945.1 uncultured Treponema sp. | reverse complement strand
AAGCCCTCATAAATCCTAGTTTTATTCTTAAAATATTACAAACTTGATTTCCGTGGACCTTAAAAAGGCTAAAAATCCGTGATTTTTTTCAAGGTCTACCAATTTTTCAAAAAACAGAATTTCAACTGAAGGGAGGTAAAATTATGTTTAATTCGAAAACTAACCGGTATGACGGAATTGGCGGTACAAAGCCTAATAATGACGATGATTATAACGGTTTGATAGAGGATAACACTGATGATAAATCGAGCGCGAACGAAAAAAGCATAATGCCAAACTCACCTGCCGAAACACTCCTGACGAAGTTATCGCGGTTGTTGAAAAAAAAATCAGGATTGACCGCAACAAAATGATGGCAAAAAAGTTTTTCGGTACCACAAGCGTGAATAATCCGTATCCGGAAAAGCCAAGTGTGATGGACGGGTATGAATTTTCTCCGTCGGCTGAATTAATCGCAAAAAAGAAAGCCGAGAACGAGTTCTTGGGTAAGCACATGGTTCCTGACGGCTATGCGGGTAATGCTGGAATAAACATACTAAATGTAAACAATACCGCACAAAAACAAGATGAAAATGCTGCTGCACAAATGTCTTTAGGTGGAGGTATATGTTCCGGCGCAGCTTTCGCTAATTTGCTTGTAACTAGAGTAGCAATGGGAACAAACGGTATTCCGGACTATGGTCCGTGTTGTGCCCGTAGTTTATTTGGTGTGGCTGAAACAAGAACTCATAATAACATGACACCGGAACAAATCCGAAAAGGATTTGATGATTTGGCAGCGGCTGGTTGCCTTGACATGTCCAAGGGCAATGAGTATTATGTAAAAGATCAAGTTACCGTTATAAATTATGCATTAGATGTACTTGGTAGTAATGAAAGATGTGTTTGGCTTGGTCGACAATCTGATTTATCAAAAGACAATTTACCTCATATTCCTGTTGATTCACAGGCAAGTTTAGTAAAAGATTATAAAAATAAGTATGGATATGGTCATTATGGGGAAGGTGACGCGAAAGGAAGTTTAATCTGGGATCCGTTAGGTGAAGTTAGTATTGATAATGTTGATCAAATAGATTTTTATAAATTTGTATCAAAGGACTAGGGTATGTTTAAAAGGCTTGTTTTAAGTTGTTTAGTTGTTTTGGGTGGTGTTTGTTTCGCGTGTGAAAAAGCTTCATACAAAGAATATGCCAAAAACTATGGTGTGTCCGAACATGATATCCAAAAAATCATAGGACTTTATGTTCATAGCGATAATTTGGTAGGTTATCGAACATGGAGCGAGTATACTGATGAGCGTTGGGGAAAGGGCTACACGACAAATGATGAGCGTGTTACAATTGACGGGATAGCCCCTAAAAATGCAGACGAAAATCTTGCTCATTTTTTAGGACTTAATGATGACGGAGTTTTGCGACTAGTAGTTGAAGCTATCGAAAAGGTTGAAGACTCTCGGTATAAACTGATGATTTCTGATGAGAACACTCGCAAAGACTGCGGTTATATGGAATTGACATTTAACGGAGACAGCAATGTGTCTGTACGGTATATGCTCGACGGTAATATTATGTCGCCCACAACGCAAAGCTGGTTAAAAACTTCCGGTCCGCTCCTTTTGTACAAGCCGCTTGCAGGTGCTTATGTGGTTGCCCCGGAGCCGTATTCCAAAGATGCTCGTGTTTACAAAACCTATGAGGAATTGCAAAAAGGCGAAATGGAACATCGACTTTTGCTCTAAGTACAACACTCACTAATAATAATTTATCGGCATTTGCAAGCGGGTGTTTTGTGCAGAAACGCTTGTTGATGAAACTGATATTACTGGAAAAGCGGAATTATATGTCGATAATAAATTCATTGAAAAGTAAATATTTTGAATATCCACATTATGATTTTATTATGAACGGTCCGCCATATCATGCGATTGGTGATGTATCATTTGACTATAACTTTGAAAGTGTAAAATCAATTTACATAAAACTAAACTTTACGGTTATGATAACTACAGATTTTAGGCTTAATCGACGTTTGGAAAAATACACCAAGGAGGTAACTATAAAATGAAAAGATACGGAAAAATAGTTTTAATTTTTATTTCGGCGCTATGTTTACTTTCCTGTGGCAAAGAAAAACAAGTAAAAAGGGAAATTGATCTAGGCGATGATATAGCTTTGAATTCGATATTTCGCGGTGATCGTTCGGATAAAAATATACAAGATGCCTTACATCATTATGCAACGGCAATAAGGCTTGGTAAAAATGATTGGTATTACGGATATCAGCAAAGTTGTTTGATTTATGAAGACCTGCAATATGAACAAAAATTGACGGAAAAGGAAGCGTTAAAATCAATTTTAG
>CALDWC010000017.1 GCA_937923945.1 uncultured Treponema sp. | reverse complement strand
GATTTTAAAGGTGGGCACTGATTAATTCTCGATTGAATTAATCAGTGCCTCCTTACGGCTTTTGGTTTCGATTTAGAAACTCGTTTCGGTGGAAGTTTGCATTTTTTTATCTATGATATTATAAAGATTACGATTCTCTTATGCTCATTAATTTTTATTATTTCATATATACAGTCTTTTTTCCCACCGGAAAGAAGTAAAAGAATACTTGGTAAATTCAAAGGAATATGGGCAAACATAATTTCAGCATTGCTTGGAACCGTTACGCCTTTTTGTTCTTGTTCATCTATTCCTCTTTTTATGGGCTTTACGAGTGCAGGTCTTCCACTCGGAGTAACTTTTTCATTTTTAATTTCATCACCTATGGTAGACCTTGGTAGTTTAATTTTACTCATGAGTATATTTGGAGCAAAAGTTGCTATTATGTATGTAGTACTCGGTTTAGTTATTGCAGTTATCGGTGGCTCCATAATAGAACAACTTCATATGGAAAAATATGTTGCGGACTTTATAATGCAGGCTCATGTTGCAGACCTAGAATCTGAAATAATGACGGTAAAGAAAAGATTCCGTTTTGCAAAAGAGCAAATGCTTTCAACTTTTAAAAAAGTGTTCCCGTACATAGTGCTTGGTGTTGGTGTTGGAGCAATTATACATAACTGGATACCGCAAGTTTGGATAGAAAAAATACTTGGTAACAACAATCCCCTTGGAGTAGTGCTTGCAACGCTCGTAGGTGTTCCAATGTATGCAGATATTTTTGGCACTATTCCAGTTGCAGAAGCCTTGCTTGCAAAGAACGCACAACTCGGTACGGTACTTAGTTTTATGATGGCGGTTACGACTCTTAGTTTACCGTCTTTGTTTTTGTTAAAGCAAGCAGTTAAACCAAAACTACTAGCATTATTTATAGCAATTTGTACAATAGGAATCGTTTTGGTAGGGTACTTTTTTAATGCTATTCAATTTGTATTGATTTAGATAAAATATGAGGAGTGGATTATGATTTTTTTTAAAAAGGAAAAAAATAACGCTTGTGATCAAAGTGTAGAAAACTCACGCGTTAAAATTTGTGGCGCAGGATGTAGTCGCTGTAATGAACTGGAAGAGAACACCCGCGAAGCCTTATCGGAATTAGGTATGGATACCGGAATCGAACATATTAAAGATTATCGTAAAATGGCAAGCTATGGTATAATGTCTACTCCTGCTTTAGTTATTGATGATAAGGTCGTTTCAGTCGGAAAAGTGTTGAGCAAAGACGAAGTTAAAAAAATTTTAGAAAATTACCCGCAATAAAAACTTTTTTTATCTTTGTTTTTTCTGCCATGCAAAAATTTTCATTTGAGCATTTCTTGAATGAAATAGAAGTCGGAAATATTTTAGTAGATTTTGATGCACGGACAGGACACAACCACGGTACGAAGTTCCGGCTGCGACAAAATTGTTTACCTCAGTTGTATAAAAAAGCAATAGAGATTATGTAGGGTATGCCTCCCCGCACAAAAAGACTGGTGAAACCAGAAAGCTAAGAGACATTAGAGGCGATCTTCAATGTGAGTGCATCCGTCCGCAGTTACTTTTCCCGCCCTCCCCTCTTTTACTTATACGCGGCAAAGTTTGTGTCGTCGGCAAATTCAGCGTACTGAACGGCGTGTGCGATTTCCAGAGCAATTTTATGTTCGCGTATTGCATGCACCCGCAGCACTTTCACCTTTTGACGCGTCGCAATAGCGGTTAAAATCGCGGACGCAAAATCACGGTTCTGAAAACCTTCTGCGCTTGATGGATCCACATTCAATCCCGACTTTTCGAGTATATTTACCAAAAAGCGCTTTCGTGAAACACCTAAAAAAATCGGATACGGCAGGCGATTTTGGATCGCGTCTAAATTTTTAATTAAAAAAAGATTTTCCTGCTTGGTAAGTCCGAAGCCAATTCCCGGATCTATCATAATATTATTTCGAGGAATGCCGGCTTCCCGCGCAACTGTGGTCATTTTTACCATATAGTGATAAAACGCAAAAAAAATAGGCAGGTCTTTCATCAGCTTTTTTTCCTCTTCCGGAAAAAAATGTTCATTGCTGTTATTCAAATTAAATGCAGGGAATATTTTACAACTCGGATGTTCCGGTCGGAAGATCACCGGATTAAACATAATAACCGCCTGCGCATTATAAGCGGCAATCGTTTTTGCCATATCGATATCACCGGCAAGCCCCGTAATATCGTTTACAATGTCCGCTCCGGCATCCAATGCCGCTTTTGCAACTTCCGACTTCCATGTATCGATCGAAAGCGGAACGGTTGTCCGTTTTTTCAGTTCTGTAATAACCGGCACCACGCGAGCGATTTCTTCCTCAACGGGTACAAACGTAGAACCGGGTCGCGTGGATTCTCCGCCGATGTCAAGCATGCCGGCGCCCTGCTCCACCAAATCCAAAGCGTGCGCAACCGCTTTTTCCGTGTCGCTCCATTTTCCGCCGTCCGAAAAAGAATCGGGCGTTACATTGACGATGCCGCACAGTATCGGCTTTTCGTGATTATCCATATTACCTTCAAACATATTCATCATGGAATACAGTGTATTCCTTTTCCTTGCTTCTGTCAATAAATAAAATCATTTTTTTGTGATTTATCGAACGGTTTTGAGCCAGATTCACCGACGATATCGAAAAACTCATGTTTTTAAAGATTGCATAATTTCTCACATGGAGGATGAAATTTCTATTATAAAATTATAGGGGGATGAAATTATTATTTTTCAAAGACACACAATTATCTACCTCTTGTGAAAAAGTATTTTTTATGGTATTATGGTTAAATCCTTTTTCCGATGAAATAAACTTTTGGAATTTACTATGAATAAAATTACGGCACCGTTCCCCGAAAAAGAAATCAAAATCGAAGCGCTCACAAAACAAGATATGGCTCCCCGTATCACGGTAATATACACCACAACCTCATATCTTGATTTGGAAATTCGTAACGCAAATGCCGGAACATCTTTTACCTTTGTTAAAAAAAATTTTGATACACGGAAAAGAAAACAATACACTGTCAAGCTATTTGAAGATGCAACGGCAATGATATACGGCATCAAGCACAACAAGAAAGTCATTGCATTTATTGAATTATATAAACACGGTGATTCACGGCGTTTATATATTGCGAATCTTTTTATTTCCGGCTGTGAGCGCGGAAAGCATCTTGGGACACATCTTATCGAATTTGCAGAGCAAAAAGCAAAAGCGCTCAAATGCCGATCAGTTTTTTTGGATACGGAAAGCTGCAATGAAAACGCAATTCGTTTTTATCGGAAATGCGGTTTTATTATTTCCGGTTTTGATGCAAGTGCTTTTTCAAATCATGATATTGAACGGAAAGAATTTTCAATTTATTTTTCAAAAGAAATACCGAACACATAATCTGCTTTTGATTATTACGGATATTTTTACATGCAGACCGAAATCTATTACCGAATTCCGCAACACCTTTGCGCTACGGCAAAATATAGTTTGGCGCGTCAATCATCAAGCATATCGGCGACGAGTTTTCGTCATAAATATTTTCAGGGAACTGCAATGCAACGGCATATAATTGTAAGCGCTCGCCATTATACGATTCGTTATACAAGGAATCTCCGATGATGGGAAAACCGATACTGCTTAAATGGCTCCTGATTTGATGGCGGTAACCTTTCGTGATTTGCACTTTCAATGCAAGGTAAGATTTTTTTTCTTGCGCGAAAATAATCCGCGTCGTGTAGACGGCGCTTTTCAGTTTTGCAGCTCGCGGTGCGGTGAGCGGAACCGGCTTTACTTTTTTTCCACCGACACCAAAAGGACGGAACTTAGTTTCGATAGTATACGGCACGGTTATTTTTTCGTTGCACCTTCCGTCGCAAAAAGCAAAATATGTTTTGGATATTTTATTTTTTCCCTGCAAGTTTAAAAGCGCATCGTATGCCGTTTGCGTTTTTGCAATGAGTACTAAACCGGATGTCGGCGTGTCCAAGCGATGGAGCAACCCGCACTCAATCGCTTTTTTTGCACCGCGTACTTTTTTCGCCTGTGGACGTTCCTTCAAAAAAAGCGCAAGTGCCGTGCCGGGTTCGTTTTCATGGAGCGGTGCAGTCGGAATATTTGCCGGCTTATATACTACAGCATAGTCGTCGGTTTCAAACAGGATTTGAAAATCATCAAAACTTTGTATTAGCAATTTTTTTACGAAACCCATTTTATTTTGCATGCAAAACTTTTGCAACCAGCTTTTCAAAAAGCGTATCTTTTTCTATGGACGTATTATTTTCGTTGATTTCAAATAAGCCTTCATCGGTTTGAATAATTGAATTGGCGCTGCGAATATTTTCATCACGCACCATCGTATTTGTGCTGACAGGCAAAGGCTTACTTTTTGATGATACGTCAGGTAAAGCGGCACGGGACAAGAACATTTGAGGAACATACTCTTCATATCCTTCTAAAAAGACCGGTTCATCAAATAAAGCATTGTTCGTGTTTTCCACTATTAGTTTTGCTTTACGTAAAAAGCTTTTATGAGGATATTTCGGAACAAATTCCGCACCCGATACTTCATCGAAGCCGTTGTGCAGTTCCTGATTAGATAAACCGCCGCTACTCACTTTCATTTGTTCATCACCGCTTTCGTATAAATCGCCGTATACGCATCCACAGCTTTTTCGAGTTCTGCGATAATCGTAACACGATACACTTTTGCTTCAAAATTTTTGTCAAAACGAATCAGCAGGGCAAAGAGCTGCAAGGCTTCAATACCCGCTGAAATAAGCACGCTCGATAAAACCGTAAAACGAACTTTCAAAGCGCGCCTTGCAATTTATAAAATTTTTTCCTGTACGATTTGCAGCACTTCGTTTTTTAATTGCGCCGCTTTTTTAACCAAAGCGTCACATTCGTTTCGTTTTGTCGTTTTTTCCGTTTCATCATCCAAACCGAGCAAGTTTATTTTTACATTGAAAACCGCGCCGTTTAAACCGGCTTCACCCATCAAAGCGGCAACACCGACATCAGAAATTGCATTTTTATTTCCATGCAATGCAAGCACTTTTAACTGTTCCAAAACTTCGCAGCAGCTCTGAGCGGTTTTAAACGGAACATTCAGCGAAAGAATCGTCGCTTCTTTCATCGCCTGTGCTCGTTTTGCTTTTTCTTTATCCGTTGCTTTCGTCAGTGCAAGTGCTGCCATAAAGCTGTTAAACGCTTCGGTGTCTTCGTCGATGAGCGATAAGAGTTCACGGTGCTTTGTTTCCAAAACGGAAAGTGCATTTTTGATTTCAACTTGGATATTTTCCGGCAACGCCAAAAACGCTTTTTTCCCCTCCGTTAAACGAATAACCATCTGTCCAAGCGCGGCACTCAACGTTCCTGCCAGCGCCGAAATTGAACCGCCCCCGGGAGCCGGAGAGCTGCTCGCCGTTTCCGCTGCAAACTCCGTAACGGTTTGACTCACTAACTTCATATAAACCTCTCTATTAATGTATTTTATATCAGTGTAGTCAAAAAAGCTAAAAAGTCAAGCGGAGTAAAAATCAATCAAAAAGACGATTTTCTCACGGAATCAAACAATATCTGCAGTGTGTTTACGATGAATGGCATCTTGAAACATTGCTTCAAGCGCCGCGATTGAACCGTTGATGTCATACTTTTTCGCGGATTGAATGTACGCGCTTACCATTTTTTCACGTTCCTTGTCATTACCGAGCCAATAATCAATGCGATCGGCAAGCGTTTTGGCATCCCGTTCGGGAAAGCGGTTCCGAGCATCAAGCGCAAACTGTGATGCGGCGGTCAGCGTTCCTTCAGCGATAATCGGTACCGCCCCCTGTTGTAACGCTTCCAAGCATGAAAGCCCTTCCACTTCGATAGTTGCGCAATGGATATAAAGATCAGATTTTCTCGCCAGTAGTCTGAGCTTTTCCCTGTTGCAAAATACGAAAATCGGTCTATGGGTAAGCAGCCCTTTTTGAAAGAGTTTATCTGCTTCTTCCTTGTAGGCATCCTCCATGGGTCCACGTCCTGCAAAAATGAGCTGAATCTGCCCCGCAAAGCGGGAATACTTCATTGCTTCAAGCAGCGTAAACTGATCCTTTTCCCGTGAAAACCGACCGATACACGCAACCGTAAATGCTTCACCCGGTTTGTGAAACGTATGGTAGCCTTCTTCCGGAATAATACCGTTTGAAATATCATGGAGGGCTGCACGAAAGTAATTTTTTTCCAAGCGCTTCCGTACATTCTCGGTGGGACACTGCACATCAGAGCAGCGGTCAAACACAAAATCCCGCCACACCCGAAGTATTGCCGTATTCAGGAAGCTCCAGTTTTCCATTCCGACAGACGCCGTTAAATTTTCAGGATGCAGGTGATAGGTTGCCGTACAGGGAACTCCCAACTCTTCTGCTATTTTAACCGCTCGCATTTGGATATAAAAAGGCTCTTCAATATGGACGACATCCGCCCATTGAACCGCTTTCCGAATGATGTTGTCATCCGATTTTGCAAATGAATATCCTTGAGCCGCAACAAGTCCGCTAAACAACGGCAGACGGAATTCGCTCAAACAATAATACGGCTGCGGTCTGCTCTGATTCGGGTTAGCGCCGGACAGTATGCGGACTTCATGTCCGTCCTTACTCAAATAACCGACCGTTCTGCGCGCAGAAGCACTTAGTCCGTTTCCTTTACTGTAATAATTATTGATGACAAAAAGTATTTTCATTTCTTATCACCTCAGTTTTATGTACGGTCAATTATCATAATAATCAATAAAATTGTCAATAGAATTTTTCAGGGTGCCCGACTTTTTATCACGTTAGATTTTTTACCCATTCTTCTCTTTTCAAAGCCCGATGCGTCAAAACCGGTTTTATCAACGACGCAATTTTTATCAGTGCATACAAGGTGACAGGACCCACCGCGGTAAAACGCGAGAGCAAAAAAACCGCCGGCAAAAAAACAAAAAGATTAATACCGGTTTCAATCCGCGACATTGTTCGCGAGTCGCCGCCTGCAAGCAAAATAAAATATTGCGCATTCGTTAAACTCCACGCCGGCATATAAAGCGCAACCATGATGAGTAAGCGCATCGCAATATTCTGCGCATTCGGCGACAGCTTTCCGAAAATAAGCGGCACCAAGATAAAACTGCTAGCCGCTTCAATAATACCGACGGTAGCACCGACAAGCAAGGAAAGACTTTTAAACCAATCGGCTTTTTCGCGGGCTTCATCCAATTTATCCTGTCCGAGTAAACCGCCGATAATAACCGTGATTGCCGTTCCCAAACCGGCATGCGTTAAAAAAAACAAATCGCTAATCGTCCAGCCGGCAGACATTCCTGACACCACTTCCGGTCCGCCCATTCCGTTATACACCGCGTTGATAATCGTTTCGGTGAGTGCCCAAATAACGTCCGACGCCAAAAGCCACGATGAGCGTTTAATAATCTCTTTGAAAATATGAAAATCAATATGCCAAAGTTTAAAAAACGGCACGTAAAAATCTTTTTTGTACGCGATAATAATAAAAAGTGTCATTTCAATAATTCGCGCAGCGAGAGTCGAATACGCCGCACCGATGACTTCCAAACGCGGCGCCCCGAGCTTTCCGTAAATAAGCGCATAGTTTCCAATCATGTTGACAATTGCCGCAATCAGCGTAACCACAAACGGCGAACGAGGGGAACCGGTTTCTCGAAGCGACGTAGAAATCGCGAGCGAAAGTGAAAACGGGATAAAGCTGAAAAGAATAATATTGATATAATCCGCTCCGCACCGCACAATTTCAGCGGCGTTTGTGTTTTTAGCGACCATTGCAAAAAGGAGCGGGGATTTAAAAAAATAAATCACCAGCATCGAAAGAATCGATACCAAAAGCAACAGCAAAACTTTAAAGCGGTAAGCTTGCTGCATTCCTTTTTTTTGCTTTGCACCGCTATATTGCGAAAGAAAAATACCGCCTGCGGTTGCCAACGACGAGGTCGCAACTTGCACCACAAAAAATATTTGGTTTGCCACATTTACGCCGCTCATTTTTATATCACCAAGCCGAGCAACCATAAACCCGTCAATGAGCGAAACCAAAGTCGAAATAAAAAGCTGCCCCATCACCGGAACAGAGATGAAAAGAACGCTTTTATAAAAATCTGAAGTTCCGAAATATTTTTTCCGCATATATGTAAATCAGGTATTACCGCGACTGTTTTTCATCCGCGCCGTTATTTTCACTATTCTCATTTTGTTTTTTTTGAGTTTCCACACCGCGCAGTTTTTCCTTTGCCTGCTTAAAAAAGCCTTTGTGTTCTTTGGATTCAAGCCGGGGAAACGCTTTCAAGAAACGAGAATGCTTTTTAGAAAAAGCGTCCATTCTTTCATTGAATTTTTTATTCAAAACTTTTTTTGCTTCCTGTGAGCGAAAAACCTGATCTGCAATACGCTCTCCGAAATTGTCGGAAAACGATTCAATTTTGTTGGAAATAGCATGCAACTCCGCAAGCTCATGATTCATATTTAAAACGCCGATATTAGTGATAATACTGTCCACAATAATAACACAAAATAACACGCTTAAAAGCGGATACATAACAAAATGCGGCAACACATCATAAAATTTTTCAACAACGGGATGAACAAATTTAACCGCAATCAAAGCCGCAAACCCCCAGTACAGTGAAAATCGGACACAATTATATCCTTTAAAATTAAAAGGTACATCCGAATAATCCCACCAGCGGTTATGGAAAAAAAACTCCAAAAGAAAACCGCCCACTAATTCAATGAGCGTTGTTATAATAATGGAAAACAAAAAAAGACGCCACGGACTATCCATATACGGATGCAAAAACCACAACACAAAAAGCATTCCGAAACCGTAAATCGGACAATATGCTCCCGCTAAAAAGCCTCTGTTCACAAATTGCCCGACGTTCACCGCATGAAAAATAACTTCAATAATCCAACCAATTGTTGCATAAACAAAAAAAAGATAAAATAAATGCATAATTTTTTTCACAGTCATAGACGCTATAAAACAACATAAGCAGCAAAAATGTTACAATAAGTGCCGCACCGTAACCAGAACAGTAGCAAAGGCTTCAACGGCTTTTTCTTTTCCGACCGCTCCCGTTTTTTCCGCGGTTTTTGCTTTCACAAAAACTTGCTCTTTTTCGATATCCAACAAAGCTGCGATTGAACGGCGAATCGCATCTCGGTAGGGCAAAAGTTTCGGCGCTTCCATCACGAGAACGCAATCCAAGTTTTGGATGCGGTACCTACCGTCTTGATTACAAAGCGCCCACGCTTTTTTCAACAGTTCTCCCGAATTTGCATTTTTCCACGTCGGATCGCTCGGAGGAAAAAGTTCGCCGATATCCGAAAAGCCCGCCGCTCCTAAAAGGGCATCGGTAATTGCGTGGAGAAGCACATCACCATCCGAGTGTGCGATAAAACCTTTTTCGCTTTTAAGCTGCACACCGCCGAGTATACACGGCTTGCCGGCTGCTAGTCGGTGAATGTCGTAGCCAAAACCGATTCGAACGTTCGGTTCCGCTCGATTTTTCGAAAGCACATTCATATTCGGAGCATCGCTCGAATAGGTAATTTTTTTGTTTGAAAGCTCCCCCTCAATCACTAAAATTTTTTTTTCGGGGAATGTATCAAAAAAAACTTCGCTGTCATCAGTGTATTGTTTTTCGAAAATTGCCTTCCGATGTGCGGTATAAATTTCTTCCGTTTTGAATGCTTGCGGTGTTTGTACCGCACGAATGTCGCTCCGCACGAGATGTTCGGCAACACAAGAATCTTCACCGATGCGTTTTTGCGTATCGACGGACGGCACGCCCGGAATCACCGCATCCGCAACCGCTAATTTTTCAAACATACGATTTATCAGTTCAGGCGAAAAAAAAGGACGGGCGGCATCGTGGATGAACACGTATTCGGTTTTTCGAGAATCGGCTAAGCTCTGTAAAAACTTTAAACCTTCAAAAACCGATGCTTGTCGCGTTTTTCCGCCGCTTACCAAAAAAATCGCTGCGCCGGTTTTCAATTCGGCAAAACCGGTTTGGCTGTCATTCGGGAAAACGGGGACGGATATTCCGGTGTCGGCTTGCAGGAGTTTTTTTGCGGTTTCCGCCTGCCCTTGCGGAATCACAATCACGATATTTTTTATTGCAGTGAAAGTCAAAAATTTGCTAACGCAGGCGGAAAGGACGGATACCGTATCCGGCACAGCCGCTTCCGGCAAATCAGAATCTGCCGGCAAGAATAACCGCAACGGCAGATATTCTTTTTTTACGCCTGCACCAAATCGCGTTGAGTTTCCGGCACTGCACAAAATAACGGAATACGTTGTCATGGAGCTATATTAAAAACTAGTCGTCAAATTCATCATCTTCAAAAATATCGTCATCAATGTCGTCGCTGTACTCCGCTGCTTTTTCATTTTCGGGAAACGGTTCCAATGCTTTGTGTATTTTCATCTCCGCTTCCTCTGCCGTTATTTTGAGAACAGCAGTGATTTCATCTTGGAAAATTTTATACGCATTTTCATACAATTTTTTCTCTTGAATTGGCAGCTCTTTTATTTTCCCGCGATGATACAAGGTACGAATAACCGAACAAACATCCAAAACTTTCCCGCTTTTGAAAAGATCCATATTCATTTGATAGCGTGCTTTCCAATCACTTGGCATTGTATCCGGTTCTTCGGATAAAAATTCAAGTGCTTGTTCCGCTTCTTTTTTTGAAACAATGGAACGAAGTCCCCGCTCTTCAGCACGCTCGATCGGAATAAGTACGGTCATTTCAATTTCAGGTAATAATACTACATAATACTGAATAGTCTTGCCGTCAACTTCCATATTTGAAATTTCAGTAACGCGACCGACCCCTTGTCCCGGATACACAAGTGTATCGTTTACTTTGAATAAAAGTTTTTTTGACATTGCGGTTTACTATACCGAATTAAAGCTAAAAAGTCAATACATCCATTTTCCCGATTGTACAATCTCCCGAGCTTGTTTTGATGTTTATCGTTGCTCCGCCGTCCTTATATCGATCATCGGTGTTTTTCTCCGCCGAAACTCCGGTAAAGCGATTTCGGTAGTCGCCTGAGTGGGAATGGAAGTGTACCGTAAAACCGCTGATTGACTCCGGAAGCCGTACGCGAAAATCGCCCGAGCTGCTTTCAAACGACGATTCGCCTATCGGTTCGGAGATCAGATCCAGTCGGCAATCACCGGATCGTGTGGTAATGGTAAAATTATTGAAAGATGCCGTTCCCCGTATATCGCCCGATGTCGTAACACAGGCAAAATTATTTTTAACGGTGCAGTCATGGAGGCGAATATCGCCGCTCTTTGTTGCAATGTCGACATTGCCGACAACAATGTTTTCAAGCGAAATATCGAAAGAACTACTCTCAACGGAAATCGCACACAAATGCAGCGGATCGCTTTTTTCGTTGAGCCTTTTCACGGCGTTTTTCGGAACTTCGATTTCAATGGAAGGACTTCCCGTTTGAATTCCGATAAAGAAAACGGCGCGTGGCTGTTTACGCTCCGATACAAGGTGCAGTGTTTTATCGGATACATTCACTTGAACCGTTCCGTGTTTTGTTTTTTTATAATCGTACACTCGAACGCGGAATCGATCATCGTCGGTCGGAAAAATGCGTACATCATAAAAATATAATTTTGCTTCGATGCGGTCAATTTCCTCGACGCTAAAATATTCTTCGCGAACAAGGCTTGTACTGCTCATACCGAAACATTGAGGACCGCCCGCATCACATCGTAAAGCGCCCACTAAAAAATAAATAATACCAATCGCAACCGCAAACCACAAACTTGCAAGGATAAGATACCGCTTCATATTATTTTTCTCCCCGTTCATTGCGATATAGCATGATAAGTTTAATGCCTTGCCAGATTGCCGCGCCTGCAAGGAAAATAAGCCACGTGCTCTGCCATGCTCCCGTACTGAAACTAATCCCGAAATACAGAACAACCACGACGAGCCAAAAAAAGTTTTCTACTGATCGCATAAAATGAGCGCTGCTGTTTTTTGTATTCCGCGATTGATAGTTTGTATCAAAATCATCATCCGTGCTTTTCAGGTACGGCAGTAAGTCAATGGGAGTACTCATATTCACATAAATCAAAAGCCCCGTTGCTACGGCAATGATAAGGAAAAATACGGTGATACTGATGTTCTCATTAATATCCAGCATATCCAGCAAAGGGAACAGTGCGCAGCTGATAATATACATAAATATTGCAATCGAAGTGAAAAACGCTTTCCGTTTTCGCTCGGCATTTACCCGCTCTTGCATTTCCTTATCGGGCATCAGGTCTTTTATCAGCTCGTCAACATTTCCCAGTTCGGCGACGGCAAGACCGTATGCTTCGTTTTCAGTTTTTCCTTCGGCAATCAGCGCTTCATAGCGGTCATTGAGGTTTGACAATAATTCGTTACGAAGTTCATTCGCCTTTTGGCTTCTCGGTACATCTTCAAAAAGAAGATCAACATAGTTTTTGATTTTTTCGTTCATAGTGCTTCTCCTTAAAATCCTCATCGAAAAATCATTGTTCAAGCAATTGACAGATGGCGGCGGAAAATAAATTCCAGTCATCTGCATTTTCGCGGTACAACTTTTTACCTGCTTTGCTTATGCTGTAGTATCGGCGTCTTGCTCCTCTATCGCCGTCGCCCCAATACGAACTCACTAGTTCCGCTTCTTCCAAGCGTCGGAACGCCGTGTAAAGGGTTGCTTCGGTGAGCTTAAACATTCCGGCACATGTTTCTTCAATCCGTTTGTTTATCTCGTACCCGTAGCTGTCGCCTTTGTACAGTTGCGCTAAAATCAGAGTATCGGTCAGACCGCGCAAAATCTCTTGCTTATTTAACATAGGTATATTATATACAAATATACATAGTGTGTCAAGGATATTGGCATAAAAAGTATAGTTTTTTATAGTTTTTCCAAGTCGGCTATTTTAGCGCGTGAAGATATTTTCGCATTACAGCAAAGGCATCAACGGTTAAGTTTTCAAGACTATCGGCGGTGGTGTGCATCCGTTTCCACGTTGCCGGTTTTATTTTTTCGATTGAAGTATAAACGGTATTTTCCAGTATGCTTTTTTTTATCAATTCGGTAAATGATTCAGGTGAGAGTTTTTGCTGCAATGTTTCCAGCGCTTTTTTAAACGACACCGCTTCGGTAGCGGGCAACACGGTGATAAGCTGCGCCGTAATCCCGCTTGCCAGTAAACCGGCGTTATCGCTGAATCCTGTCGGCAAAATCATACTCGGCAGCTTCGCTTTTTCGGCACATTGCACGGCAAACTGCTGCAGGCGTTTTACGTTCCGCACTTTTTCCGGATCGCGAGAAAAAATACCGGCTTGCGAAAAGATAAGCGTATCACCGGCACCGCACAAATCGAATACAAAAACGTTTTGCCTGCGATGTACATTCAGTTCACGCAAGCCGACACCGAGCAAAAACGCGCCCTGCGTCGCAATACTTTTATTGTTGAGTTCTTCACCGTCGGTAAAGATAAACCGAATATTGTGAGGACTTTTTTCGGTCAGCAGCTCTTTTGCAAAAAATGCCAACTGAACGCAGGCGCTCGAATTGTCATTTGCGCCGAACTCATTTCCTACCCGATCGTAATGTGCAATCAGCGTTTTAGTTTCGCCGTTCGGTGAATAAAAGCGTTTATCAAATGTCACAACACAATGGCGATACTGCTTTAACCGGACAACTTTGTAGGGAACGGCATGCGCGGAAAAAAACTCCGTTAAAACGTCCAAGCGCCGTGCATCTTTTTTAACTAAGGCTTGTAGGAGCGGCGAATGGAAAACGGATTCGGCTTTTTTCCATTCATCGTCCGTAAACAGTGAGTGCATTTCAGCGATCAGTTTTTGTTAGAACGGGCACCGAACACTGCCGACCCTATTCTCACTTCGGTCGCGCCTTCTTCAATTGCCCATTCAAAATCGCCCGACATTCCCATCGAAAGCGTATGGATCCGCACTGCCGTTTTTTGTGCATTAATTTTTTCCGCAAGCAACCGAAGTAATGCAAAACAGGCGCGCACCTTTTTTTCGTCATCGGTTAAAGCGCCGATAGTCATCAACCCGCGAATACGCAAAGCCGAAAGTTGCGAGATTTGTTCAACGAGAGATAGCACCGCATCCGGGTGACAGCCGTATTTTGAAACTTCACCGGATGTATTTACCTCAAGAAAAATATCCATCGTGCGGGATTGCTCGTGTAACCGGTTGTGCAATTTTTGAGCAAGTTCAAGCGTATCAACGGATTCAATGCAAGTAACTTTATCAATAATACTTTTTATTTTATTACTCTGGAGATGCCCGATAAAATGACTTTCATGCGGAACCGCTTGTAGCGCATCATATTTTTCAAGTACTTCCTGTACACGGTTTTCACCGATGAGGGTTGCGCCGCACGCAAACGCTTCCATAATAATCTGCGGCGGCACCGTTTTCGTTGCGAGTAGTAATTGTACATCCTCCGGTTTTCGCCCCGAACGCGCACAAGCGACAGCCATCCGCTCCCGAATGTGTTCCAAGTTTTGTTGTATGGTTTCCATATGGTGTACTATACTCCGAAATCAAACTTTTAGCAAGGATACGACTGCACTACCCTACACTCATGATGCATGAACAATCGCGAAGTCGTTTTTATAAAATTATTCAAGTTTATACGATTGCCTAAATTATGTAATTTATTATACTATGGAATGTTTATATTTAAGGAAACGCTGATTAAAGG
>CALDWC010000016.1 GCA_937923945.1 uncultured Treponema sp. | reverse complement strand
ATCTAAAATTACACAACTCTCAAACTCTTGTAGATATAAAGATTGGTCTGCTTCGGTTTTGTATCCATCTAAAATTACACAACTCTCAAACGTTGCCTTGGAGGGCTTCGGCTATTTCGTGGTTTTGTATCCATCTAAAATTACACAACTCTCAAACTCGCACATCAACTTGGCACGCGCAAAGTTCGTTTTGTATCCATCTAAAATTACACAACTCTCAAACCTCAAAATCTATAGGTTGAGAATAGTACGGCGCACAACACCACCGTCTGTATTTTAGATCGATGTAACTATTATAGATTAGAATGTAACAAAAATCAATATATTTCGCACAAATCATTATCAATTATATAATGAGTTTCACAGGAATGCTTGCTTCCCATAAAACAACCTTCAAAAAGAATCATATCTATCTTCGCGTAGTGAGCAAAAGTATACAGCCGATCAAGCTCTTCATACGATAAAAACTGTTTTAAGTTTACAAAAAAGAAGCACCGGATACTCAGTAGTTCTATACTTACCGCAAGATAATCAAGTATATTTTCTAATAGTGTTATTCCCGAATTTTCAAGCCGAATATTCATCATTTTGAATAGTGCAGAAAAATCAAAATCATCTTGATATATGAGCGGAACATCACAATCAAAGAGCAAAGAATCTAAATAAGCGTAGATATTACTTTTTATCTTATTTGTTTCCATGTAATGCTCTTCAGTAACTGCAAGCATTTTTAATTGAGTCAAAACTTTATTAAGTATGCTTTTGTTATTGATATCGATACTAAAAGGATCAATTATCAATACGCATGATTTTGCAATATCCAATTCCACATCCGTATCTACCAATACAAAATTTCCTTCATCGCCGGCGCATTGCCGCCCTAACTCTTGAATAAAAGACGAAAAGAATTGTTTGTTTTCTATCGTTACAACATTGACTTTATTTTCTAAAAATAGTATTTGATTTTCTAAATCAGGATGAACTAATTTCATAATACAATTAACCTTTCGTCAGAATCGATATATTCCTTTTTCACTGTTCCCGTAATAATTTCCATTTTGGAAAACTGTTTTTCGGTTACCGTCAAAATTTCAACCAACCCTCCAGGCGGACGATTTTTTTTAATATTAAAAACAACCGTATCTCTTGCTGAAAGGTTTAGTACCAGTTTCGCATATACGGATTCCTGCAACATAATAAATCCATTCTTCAAAAGGAATTTTCTAAAAGTCGTATATCGGTACCTATCCTCCCGCGTGATAACCGGCAAATCAAAAAAAACGATGACGCGCATAAACCTATAACTCATTTTTATAAAACCTAATTTTTGAAATATCTTTTTCATTCAATGCATCAAGAATGCTTCGCACATATATTTTGATAGCATTATTTACATAATGTTCTTGTTCATTTATATAAATTTTTTGATTAAGCACATTTATAACTTTTAATTTTTCTTCCCGTTCAAATTTTTCAGGCTTCATTATATAGACAGTCCAATCAATCAGCGGACGAAAAGGCTCCATTAAATCAGAAGCAAAATTAAACGGATTAAATATATTTTCATGAAAAAGTCCAAGTTGTGTAATATAACCGTTGGCAGTTATTTCCCGATTAAAAGCGGAAAGTAAAATAGTATATCCGTAATTCAGTGCTGCATTGTATGGAGTATCCATGCTACGCGAAAAATCCAATCCGAATAGCGCATTAAAATATACTTTTGCAGCATGACCTTCTCGATTACTTTCATCATTTAATTTCACTTCAGAAAAATATTGTTGTAGCAGCTCATACTGCGGTGACTGAATCATTTTTAAAACAAAACTTTGTTGACGTATTTTCTCCGTGACAATTTCTGTCCATACTATTTTTTTAATACTGCTCGACCATTTAATTTGAAGTCGGACTTTATCACTTGTATCATGACTTCCATAGTATGGTATCAGCTCCGAACTCGGATTGCGCTTTTCATCGCAAAAGATAACTTTTATCTTTTGCTTGATCAGTTCATTAAGTAAGCAAGCGGTGATGGAAACCGCTGTTGTTTCAATAATCAAGATTGCTATATCACCTAAAAAAATTTTTGTGGTTTCTTCTCCGCGTACTACCAAATGATTTAAGTGTAAATCTAACTTTGCTCTTTTAGAAATAACAACAGTTCGCCAACTCATAAATAAATAATTACCCCTCTCTTTCTTTTTCTTTTAAAGTTATGCGTTTTTCAAAAACACCGGTTACTGATTGACATATCAAAATACACTCATCGAGATTTGAAATCTTTTTACCTATTGTTGTTTTTCCGGAATTTTTACTTCCGCCGATCAAAGTTAAATCACAGTTTTCATTTATTGTACGAAATAGTTTCAGCACTTCTTCCAGGACATGCAGCTGTTCTTCAACGGAAAGCGTTAAAAATACCGCTCGCCCATTTTCAAGAATGTCGCTGATTTTCGAATTCGGTCGGTATTGATAAATGCTTGTTTGATAGCGATGCACCAGTGAAGTATACATTTCATTATTTTTCTCACACAATGCTTTTTTAAAATCATCTTTTGTGATATCCGATTTGTTTTTTTCATTTCGTATTTCATCTTTTACAAACATACGCAGCGTATAATCATCATAGGCTGAAAAACTTGTTTTAAATTTTGCATATTCTGCCTGTATTTTATTATAATTTAATATTCGCTTAAAAAACAACACGTCATTTTGCTTGCAACAAAACTGAACGGCACTTCGCACTATAAACATATCTCCTGTTTTACCGGTTATATGACATGGAAAACCGTTGACCTTTAATAAAGCATTAACTTTTATCCGTGGAACAATAATTTTATATGAAACACTCAACACAGAATCCAAGTGTTTTTTAATAATGCTTTTGTCTTTTTTACTTTTCTGTAAAATATGAATAGGGACGGTTTCAAGAGATCGAATAGTTCGTTCTTTTTCCATATACTCGACAAGAACATAATATGCTACTGCAACTTTATTATATCCGCCGTACCGTTCCATTTTTTGCAAGGCTCCATTTTCTTTTAATGCAAATTGTCCGGAACCTTTTTTCATAATGGTTTGATTAAAAAGCTCACCTGTTTTACACGCGGCATAGCGAGTATAAAGCGGCGTATTTTTACGCAACACAGCTCGCACCTGCACAATAGTTTTATCAGGTAACCATGCAACGGTGTTTTTTCGTCCTACTTCAGAATCAAATAGTTTATAAAAGTTGTACGAGTCGTAAAGTTCGTTTTTCGTCTGTCTTTCTTTTATAAAATTCCATGGATTATTGGTAAACTTTGTATGGTAGACATTTCCGACAACAACGTTTAAGTATGCGTCATGTGCATGGTGCATATCATTTAATTCACGGCACTTTATAAAACCGAATTTATTTCTAAATGCGGATACATTTCCCGCTTTCACATAAACAATTTCCGTCTCGGGAAATAATTGTTTTAAGATAGAAGCTGCCGCTTTGGTTGATTGTTGTGTTTCAACCAACTGCCGCGCAATAAAGGAAGCCAATTCTTTGACGGTAAGTTCTTCAGTTCGTGTTAAGCGGTTTAATTTTTCTAAACTGATAAATCCTTTTACATGGAGCATACCCCAAAAACTTTTTTGTTTGTTTTGGATCTCCTTATTAAGCGGATATATATCTTTCTTGTCTTGGTTTAATGATTTTTTTACGAGAACTCTATTGGTTAAACTGTCGTCCTTTATTTTTGATTGCGGATAGATATGATCAATATCATAAAGCTGTGTGTTAAAAAGTTCATCAATTCGAATCTGCTCTCCGGAATACATACATCGTCCAAATTGTGTATAATATAAATACAAACGATCGCTTCTCAATTTCAAGTTATCTTCATTTTCAAGCTGCTTTGAAAGTTCATCAATACTTTGCTTCTGCGCATCAGCCCAGCTGCTTGAATCTTTTTTACAATTTTCATAGAGCTGTTGAAGCATCGCTTTACGTGATTTTGTTCTACCTTTTTCCGCCTCCGCACCGCGCGCCATTTCTATAAATATTTTTTTCGGAGCGTACTTTTTTATTGAAACAATTTCATTAACGATGCGAAGTGTTTGCCACAGTGAGCGTTTAACCGATGGAGATAAAAACAAATCTTTAACAATATTTTTATACGAAAAAGTTTTTATATGATCATCATCAAATAAAGCATTTCGTTTTTCGACTTCTTTTTTGAATTCATAATCCGTACTTAAAAGCTCCATTAAATTCAAATTCTGTTTCCGCATTGCAGTAATAATATTTATCTTTTCACTGCAATTCGGAAAGTCAGCTGAAACCGACTCAAGCAATTTACGGGATAATCGTCCCCATCCTGAAAAACGCAAACGAAGTATTTTGTGTAATTCATCATCGGTAAAAATATTCGGATAGTTCCGTTTTATTTTTGCCTTTACTATTTCTTTTCCGTCACCTTCATCGTAAATAGTTAATAAACGAATAATTTCTTCTATCATAAGTTGCACTGAATGCACATTAATTTTTTCACCTATGATTTTTTGGAAATCAATAAACGATGCTAATGATGATGTACATTCAACATCAATTCCGGAAAGAATAATTTTATCGGCATCATCTTTTTTGCAAATACCTTCGGTGATTAAAAATTTTTTAATTGTCTTTTGCGTTACTTTTTTATGATGCTTAAAAACTCCATCATATATGCGTTGTTTTAATTTAGGATCAAAAATATCTACACCGTTTACATATATTTTTAAATTATTTAATTCATTTAGTACTGTATATTCCGAGTATAAAAGTGAAAAGCGTGGTAGTACATCTTCGCCGATAAGGTAACTGCACTTATTTGTGCGCACCGTTATAAATGCTTCTGCCGTTGCGTCTTTATCGATATAATGATAAAAATTCCACGGAGTTATCGTTTCCGTATTTTTTGCTTGCTTTTTTTTCACCCAGCAGCGATCGGGAAACTGCGCTTTATGTGTAATATTGATAGGACCTATGTAATACGGAATTTTAAATGTTAAAAGCATAATGATTTTTTCACTAACGGAAAAACCGCTTTTATCTTTTTTGACAAGATACGGAAAATACTTTTCAGCGGTTTGCAGAATTTTTTCTAATTCCCGTTTTCGTACTTGATACGGTACATTTGAATTTGTTTTATTCACTTGCTTCGGTAAAAAAGTATTCCGCTCCATTTCTTGCAGGATATATCGGTAATCGGCATTTTCTTCCGCGTCTCCTTTGCTTTTCAGTATTTTTTTTAGAAATGCGTACAAGTCTTCTTGCGTTGCGGTTTTTTCAATAGGAAGTTTTTTATTTCCTTTTTTTGCTATACCGACATACGCGGCGTAGTTTCCCTTTTCTTTTTCGTCCTTGAATACTTTTACATAATCGTCAGGATAAAATTTTTTTATGACGCCTTTAAGTTTCAATAAATCTATTTTATGTTTTTCATACACTTTGACCTTTGCATACGAAAGATATTTTTCACCGTCAAGAATATGCGAAAGCACCGAACTGTCGTATACCGTCTTTGCCTTCAAGATAAGAATAAATTTATCGCCCAGCATATTTGCAAGCATATCACCGTCTTTATCGAAATTTATTTTTGAAAATGAAAGGCTTTTTATTTCTTCATTTTTAAAATTTTCATCACCGAATAAATCCGCAAATTGCGCAGTACAGCCGGAAATTAAATCCATCACCGCTTTTTTTTGTTTATCCGATTTTTCAAGTTTGAATAGTTTGTACAAGTCCTTTTGTTTATCGCTCGGACGTTTTGATTGATTATTCAAAATGGAGATAACTGCAGCTGCATCACCGGTAATTTCAATTTCCATATCTTCTCGAAGGTATTCAAACAAATCGGTGATTGCCTGTTCAAAAGAATCCGTACTGTTAAAATCATTTCCCTCAAATAAAAAATGCCCGCGCTTTTTTATAATATTATGACAGGCAAGGTATAAAAGTCTGATATCCAGTTTTGCCGTATCGTCAATCCATGCTTTTATCAAATGGTGAATAGTTGGATAGAGTTGGTGATATTCTTTATCGGTAAAACTTGCATCGTTAAAAAGAGAATTTTTTTGCGTTATATTTTTATCATCTTTATAGAAAGAACTTTCCTTCAGCCGTTGAAAAAATGCCGGATCCGTTTTTGTGACTTCCTCAGCAAACAACTCCTGCAAAAGCATCAACCGCCTATTCCTCCGCTGTAAACGCCTGCGCGAAGCTCGCTGTAATCGCCGCCCCTCAGCCGTTTGCGCCGTTTCAAAACAACGCATTCCCCATAAATCTTTGCCGTTAAATTTCAACAGCTTATATTCTTCATCCGTTACCGCCCAGCCGACAGAACCGGTCCCTGCATCAAGACCGATAAAATAATTATTTTTTTTGCTTTCCATGTATTGACAAAACTCCCTTAATATAGTATTATATTGATAATCTAAAATTACACAACAAGTTCAAATAAGATTTATCGAACGCGTCCCCTTGGGGAACTGCACATGGTGGTGCAAAAAAAGACCTGCTCGGGCAGGTCTTTTTATTTTCTGCCGTCTTTGATGCAGAACTGTATTCGGCGATCTCATGATAAATATTATACAGTAATTGTGCGCTTGATTTTTTCGCCTATAATATTTAAAATAGCGTATGCAGCTCAATAAACTCAATGAACAGGCAAAGCAGTTACAGCTTTCATCGATTGCAATTTCAAAAAGCTTACGGTACGGAATGTTTGCTTCTCTTTTTGTCGGTCAAGGCATTGAGTTTGATTCTTGTCGGGAATATTCATTGCAGGACGATATCCGCTCCATTGATTGGAACTTAACGGCACGCACCGGCAAGGCGTTTATAAAATTATACCGAGAAGAACATGAGGTTACCGTATTTGTCATTATCGATGCATCGGCTTCAATGTTTTCCGATACGGAAAATAATAAAACGTATTTTGAAAAAGCGGTCGAGCTTGCGAGTCTTTTTTTATTTGCCGGTCAGCACGTCAGTTGTCAAGTCGGCGCTGTAGTGTTTTCACAAAAAATAAAACAAATATGGTTCCCGAAATCAGGAAGCGATTTTGTTTTTTCAATCGTACATCAGCTACAGCATTTTTCCGCCGGCGAAAATAATGGAAGTGATTTAAATGCGGCGTTTGATGCTGCCGGCAAAGTCTTAAATAAACATGGGCTCATCGTTGTCGTTTCCGATTTTAAAATCATGAACTACAAAGAAAAACTTTCCGCACTCGCAAAATATCATGACATCATTGCAATAAAACTTTTTTCAAAATACGATTATGAACTTCCACAAGTCGGTTTACTCCGCGTTCATGACAGCGAACATAATCAAACAATTTTTGTCAACACAAAATCAAAAAAAAACGGCGGCACGTATCAGCAGCGCTTTTTACAAAAAACGGCGCAGTGGGAAAACACCTGTATTGACTGCGGAGTTTTACCTTGCAAAATTTCAACGTCGGATAACTCGGTAAAAGTAATCACCGATTTTCTTTTGAGTGCAAAAAACAAATACGATGCAATAAACGTATTAAAAAGAAAAAGCGATAGGTGATCACCGTATGGAAGTTTTTTTAACGCCTCAAAATATATACATCGGGGACGAAGTTGAATGCATGATTGCCCTTTCAGAATTATCGATTGATAAAACAGTTTTTAATGATACGGTGCAAAAACATAAAACGCTTGAAACGGAAACAATCAGCATTTTAGGAATCGAACTAAAACAAACCGGAAAAGAACAATTCGTTGTTATACGATTTAAAGCATGGAAAGCCGGTGAAATTATATTTCCTTCATTACGTCCACTCGGCATTCTTTCCGATATACCGAGTATTACAATTCAATCACTTCTTAGTGAAAATACAACGGCACTACAAGAAGAAAATACACCGCTGCTCATTCCGGGGACGATGTTTTTATTTGTAACAGTCGGATTTATCGGTATTACATTTTTTCTTTTTATTTTTGTGCTGTATCAAAGATTATTTAAGTTAAACCATAAACGCAAAAAAAAATATGCACTTAAAAAATTACAGCGTAAAACGAAAAAACTTTTCAAAAATAAATCGATTAATACAAAAGTGTTTATTATTGAAACGGAACAAAACATCCGAACATTTCTCTCCGGTTATTTTAACTGTTTTGCCGAAGTGCATATTTCCGCATTAACCTTTACTGAAATAAAAAATATTTTAACGGCGAACAAAGCAAGTGAAAAAATAATTTCTTCGCTTGCGCTTGTAATGCGCTCAATCGAAGCGGTGCGCTTCAATAATGCTCCGCTCGATAAAAACGTTTTTTCACAAGCGATACATAATTTTATAATCGCATGCCGCATGGAGCTACAACATGATTAGTCTACATAATCCTGCAGCACTTTTTCTTTTGCTTGTATTTCCGCTCTATGTCGTGCTGCAAAAAACCGGATGTAAAAAAATTCTTTTTGCGTTTTCCATACTTGATTGGAAAACTGACCGCAAAGTAAAAAACAAAAACATACTCTACACCGTTTACCGTTTTGAATATATTGCTGCACTGATTTTCATAATTACAGCACTGGCAGAACCGAACCTTATTTCACAAAATAAAACATTTGCCGATAATGATGCTTCCGTAATGTTTCTCCTGGATGTAAGTCCTTCAATGTCAATTACCGATATGCACAATAAACTTGACAACACGAGTTCTCGATTGGATATTGCAAAAGAAACTATACGCAATTTTGTTTTACAAAATAAAAATATCGCGATTGGTCTCACCTTGTTTGCAACACACAGCAGTTTAGTAATTCCTGAAACGCTAAACCGCAACATTTTTTTACAACGTTTAGAAAAGGTTACCGTCGGAGAATTGGGAGAGGGAACGGCACTCGGTGATGGTCTTGCAACCGCAGTGCTCCACAGCCGCCGTGATGCAAATTGCTACTTGGTTGTTTTAACCGACGGAGAAAATAATGCAGGATCAGTTTCCCCGATCAACGCGGCAAAAATTATTGCAGAACGGGCAATAAACTTTTATGTGATTGGCATCGGGAGTACCGAAGGCGGCGAAATACAATATCATAACGCGGAAAACTTAAAAACATACTACGGAAAAAGCCGCGGTCATTTTAATGAAGCAAACTTAAAAGAACTTGCACAGTATGCAAACGGAGTTTACCATGCAGCACATTCGACGGAGACCTTGCATATCGGGTTTGATACAATACATAAAAATTTAGCGAAAACCGTTTTACAGGAAACGGTAACCGAAATGCATCCGTTACAAAAATATGCGATTGCAGCTGCTTTTATTCTGTTGACATCAGCATGGTATATCAAAAAAAATGTTTTGAGGATGATGCTATGATCGTTTTTGAAAATCCGAATTATTTATTTTTATTGTTGCTCCTCCTGTTTTTTTTACCGTCAGCGATTATGAGTGTAATCAATTTAAAACATATTTTTTCGGCGGATCGGTTACCTATCATTCGCAAAAAAACTATTATCAAATATATATTCTACGCACTTGCATTTTCATTTTTAATCTTTGCTCTGGCAGATCCGTTGTTCGGTACAAAAAAAATAAACCAAAAACAAACCGGCACCGAAGTGTTTTTTCTCTTGGATATTTCTCGCAGTATGAATGTTACCGATACGGGAAGCAGCCGCTTACAAATTGCAAAAGCCTTGATCAAAGCAATCAATGCACAAACCGGAACTATTCCGAGCGGCTTGGTTTTATTTAAAGGCGCTGCCGTTTTATCAATACCGCTCACGTTGGATAAAACTATTTTTGATTCCGTTTTATCGCATGTAACGCAAAACAGTCTCACGGCACCGGGCAGCAATTTGGAAAAAGCAATTGAAACGGCGGTGCAAAATTTTTCTTCCGAAGAAAGCATACGAAAGGTCATGGTCATTTTAACGGACGGAGATGAGAGCATCGGCAAACTTAAAAACACCGTTGCCCTTCTCAACGATAAAAACATTACCGTCCTTTGTATCGGAATCGGCACACAAAAAGGTTCGCCGATAAAAATTTACGATGAATATGAAAAAGAAAAAACGATTACCACAAATCTCCGTGAAGAAAACATAAAAGCATTTATACATGAAGTTTCCGCTGAAGCGAGTACCTATTTCAGATATGATGAACCGCGTTCGGCTGAAAACGCAGCTGCGATCATAAAAAAAATAAACGCGGAAACGGAAAGGATAACCGTAACAAAAAAACAATCCCGCACTACGGAAGCATTGCTCATTTGTTTTTTCTGCTTGGTATGCGGCAATATCATTGGAGAACACGAATGGATAAAAAAATACTAGTATACGTTGCAGCAATTTTATTTACCGCATGCACGGCAAATCAAAAACTGCAAATCGATAATTTTTCGGCGGTGCAAAATTATAAAAAACACAACTATAATAAATCAATTGAAACGTGGTATACCGCCGCTGCTGCAACGAATAATAAAGCAACTACTTCGTATTACATAAAGTACAACCTTGCACTTGCATACAACGCAATCGGTGAAACACTTGCGGCGGAAAAAATATATAACGAGCTTGTGCAAACCGAAGAAGCAAAAATAAAACTGCACTCATATTTTCAACTCGGTGTCCACTATTTTAAAGATAAAAATTATACGGCTGCACTGCAAGCATTTAAAAACGCAATTCAAACGGATAGCACATTTATGTCGGCAAAAATAAATTATGAATTGTGTTTACAATTTTTAACGCAAGAAAAGAACAAAACCAAACAGACGCAACAAAAGCAAGCAGATAGCAAAAATGAAACGACCATTTTAGATTTTATAAAAGAAAAAGAGGTGCAATTATGGAGCGAACAAAGCACGGAAAAAACTCAAAAAAATGCGTACGATTATTAGTATTGGTATTTTTACTGTCAATTATTTTTATATCGTTTGACAACGACGCGCTCGCCATCACCGTTTCCGATACAGCGATTACTACTGAACAAACCGTAACAATTGAAATAAAAATTGCTCGTGACAGTTACCGCAATATGCTTTCGGTAAAAAACGTCATTACTTTGAAGTCGGATGCTTCATTTGAAATAAACACCTATGAATTAAAAGAATACAACAACATAGTTGAAGGTCTTTTTGAAATTACGATTTCTTCACTTGGTGAAAGCCGGTTTGATGTTTTGTTAAATGATAAAAAAATCAACCAAACGCCAATTAAAATTTTTACCGTATATCCCGACATTCAATCTTCAACGGAATTTATGTGGAAGATTTTTACCGATGACGGCACGGAAATAACGCCTCCCATCATACAAGGGAAAAAATATTTTTTCGTGTTGTACGGAGCGTATCATACTACAGCGCATAAAATTATTGACCTAAGATTTGAGCAGTCGGATACGATGCTCATTGAAAAAAACAATACGGTACAAATACCGCATGATTTTTTTACACAAGTCGCAGCGTTCGAATGTGTACCGCTTCATTATGACGAAGTGCAAGTTCCGATTGTGCGTATTACGTATGCGACACCGTTACAAGCTGAAAATATTGTTTCAACCGATCGTCTGTCAGTATCAACCATACCGAATGACAGCACGGAAAATGAAGCCGCCATACCCGCAATTTCATTGGATGATAAACCGAAACATGTAACGCACAACCCTCTCGTGAAAAAAAACAGCACGGATAAAATGTCAACCGCATATCAACTGTATCAATTGCGAAGTGCTGCTGCAAAAAAATTTTTGCACATGGAAACTTTAAAAAAAATAAAGCAGTGTGAAAATGATTTGGGTATTAAAAAAAGTTTTTTCCCGATACGTAAACAGTTGATGCGTATTGCGCTGATTTTACTGTGCTGCATAAGCGCAACACTGATTCTTGTATGTCGATCCAAAAAACTTTTTGTTGTTTTTTTTACCTGCGTTGTTCTCATTTCGATCATCGGTTGTTTTAAAATAAACGGAGATACGTACGGCGTAATCTATGCAGAATACCCGGTTGCGCTTGCAAGCATTCCTGAACAAAACGCACAACGAACCGTTGAACTACAACTCGGTGAAACGGTACTCATAAAGAACAAAACGGATGAGTGGTGTTACGTCGAAACTTGTACCGATAACTCCGGTTGGATTAAGTGCAATTGCCTATTGGAAATCAATCCGTAAAAAACTCTAAAAACACATCATTTTAAAAGCTTTTATAAGGTACGATTTCTACAATGCGTTGTTATTCGTGGCGGAGCGGGACGGAGACAGTCACTACTCTTATGGAGGCACTGATTAATTCAATCGAGAATTGAGGGCATCTCTAAAAACTGATGTTTTTAGAGACTACTTTTCAGTGCCCACATTTAAAATCTATTGTTTCGTAAATGTTCAGAATCTACATTATTATACTGAACATTGAGAAACAATAAAGGAGATACTTTGCTTTGCAAAGTATGCTGTTAAACGGCGACAAGCCTTTAATCAGCGTTTCCTTAAATAACATCGAATGGCAAAATCTATCAATATTATCAAATTATCAATAATTTTTTTACCTCGCAAGACCAATAAAAAATATGCAATATCGAACTAAAAGCATACAGGGTCGTAATCGCTGAGAATATAAAGGCGCGGAGAATATTCGGTTTAACGTGATAGCGGAGCGGATACTATCTTACCAAGTGTAAGGCGATCGCAATACCAAAGGTAAGATGATCGCAATACCGAGCGGTACTAAGTGCTTACGAGAGGCACTGTATAGCGCTTCACCGTGTCGCTTTATGGTACTATAAACTGCCACTGTATAGTGCCTTAAAGTGTCAGTGTATAGCCGGTAATAGAGCCGCTTTATAGTACTTTACCGTGTCGCTTTATAGTGCTTTAAACTGCCACTGTATAGCACCTTAAAGTGTCAGTGTATAGCCAGTAATAGAGCCGCTTTATAGTACTTTACCGTGTCGCTTTATAGTACATTAAACTGCCGATGTA
>CALDWC010000015.1 GCA_937923945.1 uncultured Treponema sp. | reverse complement strand
CGGCTTTAGCAAGTGTAAAACAAAATATAACCGCTTCCTTTGAAAGTTATAAATACGAAAATGAAAAAACGCTCAGCGCATTCAGCGATGATTTTAAGGCGCATGTCAACGAATTAAAACAAAATATTACCGATATTGAAGCACACATCGAAGAATTAAAGGCAAAGTCATACGATAACGTCAGTGAAAAACTCAAAATTTTTGAAGATGAATTTTTTACGGATATAACGACGAAGAAAACTGAAATTGATGAAACAATTGAAAATATTCAAGCGGAGTTGACCGAAAAATTATCCGATTTTACCGACACACAGGAAACGGTCCGAAAAGAACTGGAAACGCAGTATACCGCCGATTTACAAAACCGGTTGGTTGAACTTGCTGCGGCACACAAGGAAAAACTTTCCGGCTTTGATAAGCAAATTCGGGGCATTGAAGCGAATTTAACTAACCGTCTCGCTGAACAGGATATTAATATTGAAAAAGTGAGCGAAAACCTCAAAGCCGATGTTGAAACGGCAAAAGAAAATGCAAAGGCAAATTTGAAAAAAGAAATTGATGAATACATGATTGTGCTGCAAAATAATATTATGGAAAGCCAACAAAAAATTGACCTGTTATCGAAAACGGCATCCGATCAAATTGCCGTTTTTGAGCAGGAGTACAGCGCAAAAATTGAAACGGCAAACAGCAATTTCCAAACATGGAAAAGCTCGCTTGATAAGCAGTTTGATTCGGCACGTACTTTATTTAATGATAAAATTTCCAGTTTCGGCTTGTTGGCGGAAAGCGCTATTGAGGATTTTCAGAAAAAACACGATATTGATGTGGAAAATTTTAAAGAGCAAAACAGCGAAGCGTTTACTAAAATGAAAACCGATTTGAAAGCGGTTACCGACAAACTGGATGCGTACAAACTCGATATGACGCAGCATTCGGATAAAATTATGGCGGAGCTTGACGAAAAGGCGATAACCATTTCGGAAAACTTTGATACGGTGATGCAGGAAAAACTGGATGCCGCCGCCGATAAAGTTGCCGCCGTTTCCGAAAATCTTGCGGAAGTAAAATCGCAAATTGAAAAGAACAGTGCGGAAGCCTTTTCGTTGATTCAAAGCGAAAGTAACCGCTTAACCGGTTCAATGCAAGAATTGAGTGAAAAGCAAAACGAGTATTTGAGCAACACTAAGATTTTTGAACGAACCGATGAGTTAAAAAATCAGCTTGAAAACAATATAAAAACGTTACAAGCGGAACTCGCGAAATTGAGCGTGTACGGTTCCGCCCTTGACGAAGTGAAACTGAAATATGAAAAGTTTTCACACCAAAATGAAGAGACGCTTACCAAAATTGAAAAATTCATGGAAGAAAAAGCGAAAGTCGAGTTTTTGGAACAGGAGTTTACAAAGCTTACCGGTCTTTCCGATTCGATTGAGCGCAAGCAAATTGAACTGGAAGCGTCGAACGACGAAATGCAAAAGTATCAAGTGCAAATCAGAAAACTTGATGATAGCATAACGCTCGTAAATGAAAAATATCAGGATCTCAACAAAAAAGAAGAAGTGCTGACGCAGACGATAAGCGATATCAGCAAGGCGTTTAGTGATTTGAATTCAATCGATACCCAATATAAAGAATCAAAACAAAACTTGGAAAAACTCAGCCCTGAAATCGGCAAGCTCCAAACGGAAATGGAAAACTTAATCAAAAACCGTGCGGAAATTAATGAAACGATTGAAAAAATTAAATCACTGGACAATATGCAGTCGGAAGTTGAAGAGCGCATGCAAAGTGTTCAAAATTCTAAAGAGTGGCTCGCCGGTATTGAAAGTCGCTTGAACAGCTTGGATGAAACCGTCACGCAGCGGATTAAGCTTTTTGCGACCGTTTACAACAGCGATGATAAACCGCGTGCGCCGAATACGACGCTCAGTCCCGCTGACCGGCAGAATATTATTACATTGCATCACATGGGTTGGACCAATGAGCAAATCGCCAACAATTTGAAGTGCACTTTGAGTGAAATCGAGTTGATTTTGGAGTTTTCCGATAACTACGACGATAAGGTCCGAGAATCAAAGTAAATACTTGATAGTATTGAGCATGTTTAAATATACTTGACTTTTTTTCGATTTTATGATAATATCGGCTCTCAATTTTGTAAAAACTGCTTTTACTTATGTGAAAGTATATCATATTTTAAGGAGTTTCTTATGAAACGAACATATCAACCGAGTAAAGTAAAGCGAAATCGCCGATTCGGATTTCGTGCGAGAATGTCAACAAAAGGCGGTCGAGCGATTTTAAAAGCACGCCGAGCAAAGGGACGAAAAAAGCTGACCGTTTCCGATGAGAAAAAACCGTATTAAGCGTGCGACGGTTTGGCTTTTCACGGCGTTTTCGATTATCGGATAACGCAGCGATTCGCGAGGCTTTTAAGCATAAAGCGGCTTCGACAAATGGGATGATGCTTTTTACGGTGAAGAACGGACTTGATCACAATCGATATGTTTGCACATTTCGGCGTAATTTTGCGACGGCGGTACAACGGAATCTTCGGCGAAGATTTTGCAAGGAAATTTTTCGTCATATAAACGGAGCGTTGAAGCAAGGATACGATGTGGTTGTACTTTTTACTAAAAGTGATGGTGAGGTTTCGTTTGTGCCGCTTTGTTCTCTGCTGAAAAAATCCGGTATGATTTCGAACGAAATGGCTTTGTTGGAGCGCTTGCCTATCGGGTGTCTCAAATAACGAATGTTTTTCGAAGATACCGGGATTATAAAAAAATAAAAGTAAAAATATGGTGTCAAAATTATTGTGCGGTGCCGTTAAATTGTACCAAAAGTTTATTTCTCCGTTGTTGGGACAGGGAAAATGCCGGTTTTATCCGACTTGCTCAAACTATGCGTTGGAAAGTCTTCAAAAATACGGTGCTTTTAAAGGAAGTTTTTTAGCACTAAAGCGTATTTTGCGATGTAATCCGTTGTGTAAAGGCGGCTATGATCCGGTACCCTGAGCTTTATTTTTACGGTTCCATTATAAGGAAACAGTGATTAAAGATTGGCGCCTTTAAGGGAACGCTGATTAAAGGCTTGCCGCCGTTTAATCAGCAAACTTTGCAAAGCAAAGTTTTTTGCAAAAGCAAAGTATCTCCATCATTGTTTCTCAATGTTCAGTATAATAAGGTGGAATTAAGGAACATTTGCGAAACAATAGATTTTAAAGGTTGGCACTGATTAATTCTCGATTGAATTAATCAGTGCCTCCTTAACGGTAATATTTTACAAAGTGAAGTATTGCCGAAGTTGTTGCTCAATGTTCAGCATACTTGTCGATTTTGAACATTTGCAAAACAATAGATTTTATAAGGTTGACGCTGGTTCATTCTTGATTGAAGCAATCAGTCTCTCCATGAAGGATTCTTAATGAAGAAAAATTATATTCTTGCTATTACATTATGTTCGCTTGTTTTTATCGGAGGAATGGTCATACAGGGGGTTTTGTATAAAAACCTCCCGAAAGCCGAAACTTCCGACTTGCCTGCAGTTTCTGCACAACCGGAACAAGTTCCGAACGGACAGAAACCGACTCAAAGCGCTTTCGTTGTACCGGTATCTGAAACGACATCTGATGAAGCGTCGAAAACGGAACAAACGTTCGTTGTTGAAACCGACCTCGTTCGAGCTACCTTTACCAACAAGGGCGGTGATATTATTTCCTATAAACTGAAACAGCACAATGTTTCCGGTTCCGGTGAAAACGTTGAAATGATTAAAAACATAACGGAACAAAACCGCGCCTTTGCGATTGCATTGGGCGGATATACCGCTCCGATTTTAGATACTATTTTTGACACACGCGAGGAAACCGGTGCAAACGGTGAAAAAATTATCAGTTTTAGCGGTACCGTTGCGTTGAAAAAAGCCACCGGTGAAATTGAAACTTTAAAACTTTCAAAGCATTTTCGGTTTTTGCCGAATGAGTATCTATTTGAATTGGCGGTAACGATTGACGGCGGTGAAAACTTTTCAGGTTTGAATTTCGGCGATATTGCATACACGCTCCGCACGGCACCGCAAATCGGACCGTCCTGGAATAAAAACGATCGTTACGATTTCAGACGTTTTTCATTGTTAATTAACGGAAAGCGCAAAGATACGACGGTTAAAGCGGGTGAAATAAAAACCGGTGCGAGCGGTGGCAGTTGGGTTGCCGTTTCGGGAAAGTATTTTACGCTTGCGGTTGTCCCTGATAAAACGATTGGATCCGTACATTTTGCGGCTGATGCTTCGAACCGGCAGTTTGAAACCGAAAATACGCAAGCATTTATTTCGGAAGCCGCGTTGGTCGGTACGAGTTTACAGCATCGATACCGGATTTATATGGGTCCGACCGGTGAAAAATATTTATATCGGTATGCAAACCAGACAAAAAATGCGTTTGCTGTCGGAAATCTCGGATTGGAAAATCTCGCATCAAGTAGCGGAGTACTGGCTCCGGTAATTTTCGTGCTGAAATATCTTTT
>CALDWC010000014.1 GCA_937923945.1 uncultured Treponema sp. | reverse complement strand
AGATTTTAAAGGTGGGCACTGATTAATTCTCGATTGAATTAATCAGTACCTCCTTTTGTGCGGTGATACTTGAAAAGCTGCCGGCGAAATTTGAAAGTAAAAGAGAAACTTATGAAAAAAAACCTTTCCTTTATGAAAAAAAACTTCTTCGCGTTTGCGTTCCTTTGTTGGTGGGGTGCGGCGCTGACCGCCCAAGTTTCATCCGTGAAAACGGTAAACCGGACGGCTGCCGTCAATTGTCTCACCAAAGCCACGGAAGAAGTTTCCGCCGAAAATTGGGCAAATGCCGTGTTTTATGCCAACCTCGGTTTAGCATACGACGGCACGATCGCTGATTTTCCGTACGTGCTGGCGCTCTGCTCCGAAAAGCTGGAAAAATCCCTGCACGAACAACTCTCCTTTGCCGAAGAAGCCTGTAATCTCGATATGAGCTGGCGATTTTACAACCGCTCCGATGCGTTGCTTTTGTGTGCAAAGCTATATGCCCAAACCGGTCGCTACCGGGAAGCGCTTTCCATTGTGGAATCATTCAGCGAACAGAGTGCCGACATTGATTACGTAAAACTTTTGTGCTATTACGGGCTTTCACAAAAGAAAAATGCCCAATCGCTACTGCTGCAAGCTCTTGACACATGGGCTTTTGATTTCCGGTTTGCCAAAGTTTTTTTGCAGCAGGAAAATTCATCGGCGCGGACAAAAATCAATATTGCAATTGCCAAAAAAATCATTGCGCGCTCCTATGTTTGGGAAAGTTCAAACCCCGAAGTGTTGGTTCTGCTCACACCTTTTGAAAAGGATAGAACGGAAACCGTGCGTCGTTTAAAAGTGTACCGCGAAATGTACGCCCCATTTACACAATCTTATACTCCGGAAGATTTATACTTGCGCTCCTATGCCCTTTTACTTTCGCTCAATTTCGGTATTATTGATGAAAAAACTGCCGTTGATGAATTTTTTAATATGACTGCAATTTTTTTCAATCCTTTAACGCAAGTGAAAACGCGGGCAAAGGGATTTTACGCAAAACACTTGGAAGAATTGTGTCGCCTCGTGAAAGGGAAAAACATACGTAAAATAATCGCAGACACCATTGTTTCGTATAATGATTGCGTGTTTGAAAACGGCGACGACAGTTTACTCAACGCGGTGATTTTTTACGAAAACGGACGTCCTTCCTATGCCGTGTTTGACAACAACCAAGACGGCATTGCCGATATAACCATCACCTGCAACTTCGGGATTCCGACTGAAATTGCAATGCCCGCAACAAATACCGTAGTCACTTACGATGAATACCCGAATGTAAACCGCGCGATGTTTGAAAATGAACAGTACATTTTGCGTCCGCTCGATTTGCGGTTTAAGCCGGTGCATCTCCAAGCCTTAAAACTGAACTTGTTTGACCTTACCTCGGCGTATTCGAATATGTATGTGTTAACCGAAAATGCGGGACAAGCCCCGCTGAATAAACGGATGCTGCTGCGTGCTGCCGCATATATTGAAATTCCTGCCGAAAACGGCGGCATTGAACGGATTTTGCTTTCAAACGGCAAAGCAATCAGTTCACAAAGTTTAATCGGTGAAACGGTCGTTGCAACGGGAAATTATAAAAACGGCATCATTGCAAAACGAGAGCTTGACCGCGATTGCGACGGATATTTTGAAACGCTGGAAACCTACGATAAAACAGGACAGCTTTTAACCGTTTCCGTTGATATTAACAAAAATAAAATTTACGAATACTCCGAAAAACACGATGCAAACACAATTGAAAAAATTTGGGATGAAAACGAAGACGGAAATTGGGAAGTACTTTTTTTACAAATTGGCGATGTGTCAATGGTAAAGTGGATTCACCCCATAAACGGCGAAATCGTGCAGGTTGACTTTGTTAAAGGTATCCCGAAACGAATAGACTATTTGGGCGTAAAAACAGATGTGTATGCCGATGCAAAAAACAATTTTTACTGGGTCGGTTCCCGCGTCGACAATGCAGAGCTGAATGCCCGAATTGAAAAAGAAATTACAAAATATTTTAACCAAAGCCCCGTTGAAGTTGTTTCATATAGTGTAACCATAAATGAATACAATATTTTTGCAGTAAAATCCGGAGGAGTTATTTTTGCGCAAATCATTGAAACAGCCGATTAAATACGGTGTCATTATCATTCTTTGTCTCTATGCGAGTGCGTGCAACAGCTTAAAAACGCCGACCGCTCCGGTCGACTACGATAGTTCGTCGGCGGTACTCTATGAAGTATCCCTCGGTGAAAAATCTTTACCGAAAGATCCGCTTACTGCATTGTCAAAAGCACTGGTTCTGCAAAGCAAAACAGCAGGATACGCCGAAGTTTCCGCACTCTACGATAAAGCGGTTACCGAAAGCAGGCAAAATTTTACAAAAGCGGTTGGAGCCGGTGATTGGGATAAAGCGCTTTTGTATTTTTCGTCGCTCGCAAATGTCGGTTTAGCTCCGGAAGGCTGGACGGAAACTTCGCTGCGGGAAAATCAGGCGGAGCTTTGGCAACGAAAAGGCGATGCGGTACTCGTTGCAAGCCGAAGAAATGTAAAAACGGATAATTCCGAAATAAAACCTTCGCCCGCCGTTATCGAAAAAATGATCCGAGGGACGGTTACTGTCTGGGTTGATCGCGGTATGAGTATTCAAAAAGGAGTCGCCTTTGCCGACCGCATTATCGGGTCGGGCTTTTTTATTGACAAACGAGGATATTTTTTAACGAATTATCACGTCATCCAAAGTGAAGTCGATCCGACCTATGAAGGCTACTCGCGGGTGTATATCAAAGATCCGAAAAATTCCGCCTTACGGATTCCGGCAAAAGTTATCGGCTGGGACAGTATTTTGGATGTGGCACTTTTAAAAACGGAATTAACACCGGAAGTTGTTTTTAATTTCGGTTCTTCGGAAGATTTAACCATCGGGAGCCGCATTTATGCAATCGGATCGCCCGCCGGCTTGGAAAAAACGCTGACGTCGGGAATTGTATCGGCAAAAAACCGCCGACTTTTGTCACTCGGCAACGTTTTACAAATTGATGCGGCAATCAATCACGGCAATTCCGGCGGTCCGCTCATTGACGAATACGGCAACGCGCAGGCGATTGTATTTGCCGGCTTGGAACAAAATGAAGGTTTAAACTTTGCTATTCCGATCGAGCTGGTTAAAACAATTTTACCCGATCTCTTTGCCGGCGGTGAAGTAAAGCACGGGTGGTTCGGCAGCTTCGGACACACGATTGTAAGTGCGGAACATGCGGAAGTTGAAACGGGCGTTTCCGTTGATTATATTTTGCCGCACGCTCCTGCGTATTCGGCGGGTTTGAACGAAGGAGACATCATTCAAAAAATTAACGGGCTAACGGTAAAAACGCTCGAAGATATTCAGGATGTTATTTTTTCAATACCGGTGAAAACGATTATCAAAGTGGAAGGTTTAACAAAAAAAGACGGACGGTACCGCGCGACTGCTTGGTTTGTGCAGTTGGGTGCTCGCCCCGAATTTCCCGGAAGAGAAGCCTATAAAACGGATGTGATGTCACGGGTGATGCTGCCGCTAACGGGAATGAAACTGGAAAAAGTTGCACGCAATTCCTACCGCGTTATCAACACTATTAAAGGAAGTCCTGCGGACGAAACCGGTTTTGCGGAAAACGATTATGTGGAACTAAAAGGCGAGCATCTTAATAAAGATGACGAAATTTTGTATATTCAAGTGTATGCAAAACGCCGAAAAGCCGGATATCTTGAAGGCTTTATGGGCTTGTATGCCTACCTTGATGACCCGAATTATTTTTAAATGCAATTTTTAGAAGTTGTTTTTAACGTGCCGATTGCTTCGGCGTTTTTTTATAAAAGCTGCGACGCTTCCGTTTCGGGTGTCGGTAAGCGAGTTTCCGCCTATTTCGGAAAAAGAAAGCTGACCGGTTTTGTTATCAACGAAGCCGAAACCTTGCCGATCGATTTTCCAGCCGATGTTGCGATAAAAACAATTGAGCGTTTTATTGATGCGGAGCCGCTTTTTACCGAAACTCATATTGCTCTCGCGAAAAAAATTGCCGACTTTTACCTATGTGCAATCGGAGAAGTGCTGTCCTGTATGGTGCCTTCTGCAAAGCGTGAATCGGGAGCCGACGGCTTCGGATTAAGCTCGGTTGACTTTTCCGCACATACCGTTTCTCTTTCCGATGAACAAAAATATGCCGTCGACGAAATTACCGCCGCCCTTGCGGAAAAAAAACAATCGTTTTTTTATCTTTTAGGAATTACCGGCTCGGGCAAAACGGAAGTGTATGTGCAGGCGATTGAAGCCGCGCAGCGTCAGGGCAAGGGCGCAATTTATTTAGTACCTGAAATTGCGTTGACGCATCAAACAGTAGAAACGCTCTCGACCCGTTTCGGCTCTTCGGTTGCCGTGCTGCATTCGGGACTCACCGCAAGTAAAAAACTTGCACAGTGGAAACGCTGTTTGTCGGGCGAGGCAAAAGTTGCCGTCGGCGCGCGAAGTGCGATTTTCGCGCCCGTGCAAAACTTGGGGCTGATTATTATCGATGAAGAACACGACGGCTCGTATAAATCGGGGTCAACGCCGCGCTATCATGCGCGGCAAGCGGCGATGATGCTTTCAGCGCTTGTGGGTTGTCCACTTGTTATGGGATCTGCCACACCGTCGGTTGAAGCCTGGCACTCCATGCAAAGCGGTGTTATAAAAAAATTGAGTTTAACGAAACGGCTCGCAGGCGGCAGTCCGCCTGCCATTGAAGTTGTTCCGATACAAAGCAAAACCTCCTCGTTGAGTAAACCCTTAATTGCAGAAATGAAAGCAGCAAAAGCGGAAGGAAAGCAATCGATTATTTTTTTAAACCGGCGGGGCTTTACGCATTTTTATGTGTGCTATGCGTGCGGATTTCAGCTTTTGTGTAAAAATTGTTCCGTTCCGATGACGTGGCACAAAAAAGAAGGCATGATGAAATGCCATTATTGCGGATGGCAAACGGAACCGCCGAAAAAGTGTCCCGCGTGCGGGTCGCTTGATGCCGGTTATTCGGGGGTTGGGACGGAGTTCGTAGAGGCGGAAATCAAGCGTTATTTGCCGGAGTGTACCGTTGCCCGTGTTGATACGGACAGTGCCGGTTCTTCGAAAGCACTGCAGGAAACACTCACGGCGTTCCGCGAAGGAAAAATTGATATTCTTTTGGGAACGCAGATGGTTGCGAAGGGCTTGAACTTTCCGCAAGTAAAATTAGTCGGGATTGCACTCGCCGATACCGGCTTACAAATGCCGGACTTTCGAGCGGCGGAACGAACCTTTGCATTAATTACACAAGTCGCGGGGCGTGCGGGGCGGTTTATGCCTGACGGGCGGGTAATCATTCAAACGCTCCGTCCGACGCATCCGGCGATTTTATTTGCGAAGTCGGGAAATATGCGGGCGTTTTACGAGCTTGAGCTTGCGCAACGGCGCGAATTCGGCTATCCGCCTTTTATGCGGCTTTTGCGGATAGTATTCCGCAGCAAAGAAAAGCAGCAAACAGTCAAAGCAGCCGATGAGGCGGCGGCTTTTTTGCGGGAGGCGCTGCCCGCTCAAGCGGAATTACTTGGACCGGCGGATTGTGCTTTGTCAATGGTTGCGGGAAATCATCGCCGGCAGATTTTGCTTAAAGCGACGCGAATCGGAACGCTCCAAAAAGCCGTGCGAAAATTAATCGCCGCGTACAAACTGCCGTACGCCGTGTATATGGAAATTGACGTCGACCCGATTGCGTTGTTGTAAACGTAACGAAAAATTAAGAGATTTTTTATTTTTAAATGCAAATTCCGATAAATCTTGTTTTATATAGTCAGCTATAAAAATATATGAATACAATCGAAAAGCCGGTATCACCTTTAATTCTCGATTAAATTAATCAGTGCCTTCTTAAGCGGAGGAAAAACCCGCCTCGAAAGAAGAGGTGTTCCTTTCCCATTTTTAGGTATAATTGCGCTTTGCGAATTTTTGCAAGTAGGAGAAATTTAATCGTTCTTTCCCCACCGCGCGAATTACTCTAATCAACGTTTTCTAAAGCGCCGGAATAAAAAATTTTGCAAAACTGAAATACACGAGCAAACTCACGGTATCAACTACGGTGGTTAATATCGGTGAAGCCATCGTTGCAGGGTCGAGTTTTAGCTTTTGCGCGATAATCGGCAAAGTCGCCCCGACGAGTTTTGCAAGAATAACCGTTGTAAGAATCGCACAGGAAACAGACAAGGAAACATATAGGTCTTTCCCGCTGATAAAAAAGTTTTTCGCAAACATGATTGACGACAAAATCACCGAAATAAAAAGCCCGATACGGAATTCTTTCCATAGGATTCGCGGAAGATCACTGGTTTTCAAATCTCCGGTTGCAAGACCGCGGATAATAAGTGTCGAGGCTTGACTTCCGGAATTTCCGCCCGTATCCATCAAAACAGGAATAAACGCGGTGAGCAATACGCATTTTTGTAAAACTTCGGTAAAGTGTTCAATGATACCGCTCGTAAATGTTTCGGTGATCATCAAAAGAAGGAGCCAAAAAATACGGTGCCGCGCAAGCCGTAAAACGCCGGTTTCCAAGTAGCTTTCTTCGGAGGGCTGAATACCCGCCATCTTGTGAAAGTCTTCAGTGTTTTCCGCTTCGATAACATCGATAATATCATCAACGGTGATAATTCCCACGAGCCGTTTTTCCGTATCAACGACCGGAAGCGCAATAAAGCCGTATTTTTTAAAAACTTGTGCAACCACTTCGCGATCATCATGGGTACTCACGCACACAAAGTCCGTTGTCATAAAACTTTCCAACGTTTGCTCCGGCTCCGCCAAAACCAAATCACGCAGAGAAACGATGCCCTGCAAAAACCGCTGTTCATCGGTAACATAGCACGTGTAAATCGTTTCGGTTTTAATTCCTTTCAATCGAATCGATTCGAGTGCACTCGTGACCGTTTGCTGCTTCCGCAAACGGATATACTCGGTGGTTAAAAGACTGCCGGCAGAATCTTCCGGATACTGCAAGATTTGATTAACAATATGGCGAGTCGTTTCATTGGCATTTTTCAAAATTTTACTTGCAACATTTGCGGGCATTTCCTCAACGAGGTCGGCAACATCGTCAACGAACAGCGAACTCAGCAAGCTGGTAAGTTCCGCATCCGAAAACGCCGAAACAATGAATTTTTGACTGTAGGTTGAAAGAAACGCAAACACTTCCGCCGCAAGCGTTTTCGGCAAAAGGCGGAACATCACGAGCATTTCTTCCGCATTAACATCGCTCAGTAACGTCGCAATGTTTATTTCATTCATTGTTACCAATAATTCTTTCGCTTCGGCAAATTTTTTTTCTTCGATGAGTTGTAAAACTTGGACATTATTTTGCATGACGGACTCCTACCACGAATTGCATACTAGACAAAGCGGGAGAAAATGTCAATAGCATATCGAAAAAACGTCTATATTTTTCCGATATGCCAAGTTTTATCGGTTCACTAAATCTTGTTTCCGATAAAACTTGAAGATTATTCTGCGTCGGCATCCGTGCCGGCAAATGCGGAAAAACATTCTAAAGGAAACGCGGATTAAAGGCTTGACGCCGTTTAACATCGTTTCCTTTAGTTTTTCAAAAAATCAAAATTGACTGAGTTGATAAGTTCGCTCAGTAAAGCTAACCGTTTTTCTTTTGCGCACTTGACCCTCATTGCCCCTTTTTGTAAAATCGGAACCGAGAGGTTTCACTATGCTATTGGAAATAAAAGACTTGCATAAAAGTTTCGGTACGAATGAAGTATTAAAAGGTGTTTCTTTCAAAGTACAGAGCGGAAAAGCGTTTGCATTTTTAGGACGAAACGGTGCAGGCAAAAGTACGACATTTCATATTATCGTCGATGTATTTCGGGCGAATTTCGGTGAAATACTTTTGGACGGAAAGCCATTTACCTATAACCGAGATAAAATAGGCTACATCCCCGAAGAAAAAGTATTGTATCAAAAGAAAAAAGTTTTGGAGCAGTTGCTCTACTTTGCGGAACTGAAAAGTATGCCAAAAAAAGCGGCAAAAGATAAAATTATGGAATATTTGGAGCGCTTGGAACTTGTACAATATAAGGATAAACCGGTCAGCACGCTTTCAAAAGGAAATCAGCAAAAAGTACAAATGATTATCGCACTGGTGCACGATCCTGAAATTATTATCTTGGATGAACCGTTTTCGGGACTTGATCCGGTAAATGCGGAAGTACTGAAAATGTTCGTTCGGGAAGAAATTGCGAAGGACAAAATCGTGTTGCTTTCATCGCACCAAATGAACTATGTCGAAGAATTTTGCAGCGATATGGCTATTTTGAATAAGGGTACCGTTGCCGTGAGCGGAAACATCGCGGAAATCAAACGGAGCTACGAGCGAAACAGTATTGCCGTGACTTCGACTGAAAACGACACAATCAAAAACGAATATGCGGCACATTTTACCGCGTCGGACAATATTGCACGTGATACGATACAACTGCACTTTGACAATGTCGAAAGTGCCCGCACTGCGATGAAAGAAATTACCGCACGCTATGAAGTGGATTCCATCCATTTGGTGGAACCGTCACTCAACGATATTTTTGTGCAGTATACCGGAACAAAAGCCGAGTAAAAGAGCCAAGACCTTGTACGTAATTTAAGGAGTTTATACTATGAAAAAATTTATCACAGTTTTTAAATTTGAACTGATGCAGCTTTTGAAAAACAAAGGCTTAATTATTACGGCGATTCTTACTGCAGCAGTTATTGTGTTTTTAAGTTTTTTACCAAAAATTCTGTCAGGATCTTCATCATCCGGTAAAGCGGATTCAGCGACAGCGGATAAAAAACCGGTATACGCATTGGTGCTCACCAAAAGATTAGCAAAAAACGGTTTTGACAAAGTAGTTGAACATGAGTTCGGAGTCACGGTTAAACTCGTTGAAAACGATCCTGAAACACTACAGACATTGATCGAGCAGATAAAAAACGAAGAAGTGGAACGAGCTTTTGTTTTTACCGGCGACACGACTTACAATTACCTCGTAAACAATGCTAAAATGCGTGATACCAGTATGACACGGTTTAGTGAAGTTCTTAAAGTGTTTTTACAAAAATTACAGTTGAGCGATTTGGGACTCACCGATACGGCGGCTCTTGATAATTTTTTTGCTCTACCTATCTCGGCTTATCCGATTGTTTTAGGGAAAAACGAAAACTTCACGTATGCGCTTTCGATAGTACTCAATGTACTTATGTATATGATTATAATTAGTTTTAGCAGTATCCTTTCTTACAATATTGTAACGGAAAAAATTTCCAAAACCGTTGAAGTTCTCATTACGAGTACAAGTACAACGACACTGCTTTTCGGAAAAGTGTTTGCACTGCTTGCCTTTATTGTCTTGGACGGTATTTTTTTAGGATTGGTCGCATTCTTTTCACTGAAAAATTTGGAAGGCAGCTCCGATATTGCCGCTCAGATTTTACAGATTATCGGGACGGGAAACCTTATCTCTATTATTATGTTTATTATACTCGGTACGCTGCTGTACCTTTGTTTTATCAGCATTTTTGCAGCGAAAATCAATCAAATGGAAGAGGCGGGACAAGCGGTATTTCCGGTTATTCTTTTGATACTGGTACCATATTTTTTAGTGTTCAACGTTCATGATATGGACATTCCGATTATTAAAGTCTTTTCATATATTCCCTTTTTCTCACCGATTTTAATGCCGATTCGTTTTATGCAGGATACGATACCGTCATATCTTGTATGGATCAGTCTTGCAATTCTCGCAGTGAGCGCCGGTTTACTCGGCTATCTTGCCGCAAAACTGTACCGTAAAGGAATTTTGAATACGGGAAATAAAAAAGAGGCGCAAGGCAAACGCAAATAAAATACAACGGGTTGATTTTTTCCCGCTTATTAAGTAAAATGCGGTATTTGGTTATTGAGGAATTATGAATAAGTTACATTGGGCAGATTTTACAGCAGAAAAAATTATACGGGAACGCGGCGATTTGGATGAGTACACTTGTGCGTCAGGCATTACGCCGTCCGGCACCGTGCATATCGGAAACTTCCGTGAAATTATTTCGGTAGAGTTGGTTGTGCGGGCATTGCAGGATCTCGGCAAAAAGGTGCGTTTTATTTATTCGTGGGACGATTACGATGTGTTCCGCAAAGTACCGCTCAATATGCCGAAGCCGGAAGTGCTTGAAAAATACTTGCGCTTTCCCATTACCTCGGTGCCGGATACGTTCGACCGCGACGAAAGCTATGCACGCCACCACGAAGTTGATGTAGAAAGTGTGCTGCCCGCAGTCGGGGTTAATCCGATTTTTTTGTACCAAGCTTCAAATTACCAAAAAGGTCAATACGCCGAAGGTATGCGGAAAGCCCTTTTGGAACGGGACAAAATAAAAGCCATATTAAACAGCTTCCGTGATGAAGCACATCAAATACAGGGCGAATACTGGCCGGTGTCGGTGTTTTGTTCAAAGTGCTCAAAAGATACCACCGAGCTGAAATCGTTTGACGGCGAATGGGGCGTCCATTATGTGTGCGAATGCGGCAATGAAGAAACCATCGATTTGCGCACAACGAAAATCGCAAAACTCGGCTGGCGGGTTGACTGGCCAATGCGTTGGGCGTATGAACAGGTAGTGTTTGAACCTGCCGGAAAAGACCATCATTCAAAGGGCGGTTCATTTGACACGGCGGAAGTTGTCGCAAAAGAAATCTACCACTACCCCGCTCCGGTTTCATTCAGCTACGATTTCATCGGCTTAAAAGGACTTCCCGGCAAAATGTCTTCATCAAAAGGCAAGGTAATCAGTCTGTCCGATGTGCTCCAGTATTATCAGCCGGAAGTAGTTCGCTACCTTTTTGCAAGTACCCGCCCGAACACGGAGTTTGCCATCAGCTTTGATTTGGACGTTATTAAAATTTACGAAGATTACGACAAAACCGAACGTATCGCGTACGGGGTACAAGCTGCCAAAAACGCCGATATATTAGCGCAGGAAAAACGCATTTACGAACTTTCGCAAGTTGAAAAAATGCCGAAAGACGCATCGTTTGCACAAGAATCAATGCCGTACCAAATTCCGTTCCGTCATTTATGCAATTTATTACAAATCAACGGCGGCGATATTGATGCAACCTTGGATTCGCTTTCCGATCTCAAGGACTTTCAACGTCCGCGATTAAAAACAAGAGCGGTGTGCGCCTGGAACTGGATTACCGAATGCGCGCCGGAAGAATTCCGATTCAGTTTACGCCCCGAAGGACAGAGCGTTTCACTTTCGGGAAGCGAAAAGCAAGCCGTTGAAAAAATCGCTGCAGAACTTTTACCGATACTTGATTCAATCGATGAACGAGCAATTTCAAACAAGCTGTATGAAATCGCCGAATCGTGCAATCTCGATGCAAAAGTACTTTTTGTTGCAGTTTATAAAGCGCTCATTAACAAAGAGCAAGGACCGCGTCTCGCAAACTTTATGAAAATACTCGGAGCGGCGCGGCTTGAAAAACTTTTGCATATTTAACAAAGGATTAATATCGGTTAAGGAGGCTCTGATTAATTATCGAGAATTGAGGGCATCTTTCAAAAGCTGATGTTTTTAAAAGACTACTTTTCAGTACCCACCTTAACCGCGTTCTTTAAGATTCCAACACAACCACGGCAACCGCCATCATTTTTTCGTGACTGAGTGACACAAACGCGTATTTTGCAGCGGATGTTTTAAAAGCGGCAAGCGCAGAATCGAACAAAACAAGTTCAGGCTTGCCGTTGTAGGCGGTTTTCACGCAAATATCTTTGAGACGAATCCCACGCAAACCGCTCCCCAAAGCTTTCCCGAATGCTTCTTTTGCCGCAAAGCGGGCGGCTAAACTGAGTGCTGCGGTCTTTGGATTTGCAAGCGCCGCAGCTATTTCATCACGGTGAAAAAATCGGGCAATCAGTTTTTCCGGCTCGGGACGGGTCAGCCATTTTTCCAAACGCTCCACTTGAACAATATCAATTCCAATTCCGCGAATCATACATTTCCTACTCCAACTCGGTTTCGTTTTTCGTTAAAATCGTCTCCTTAAGTTTTTCATCGTCTTCAGCTATGCCGACTTGCAGTGCAATGGTGTCGGGAAAAATTGTTTTCGCCGTCAGCCCTTCAGGAATATTTAATTGCACTTTCAAATTATAATCACCGGGTTCGGTGATTGCGGAACAGTCAACACCGATAAAACCGGCAGGTACGGTAAAATTTTCCAAAATGTTTTCCGCACCCGAAAGTGTTACCAACACCATCGCAGGCGGAGAAATTATTTTTAAATCAGGATTTAAATTTTTAATATCAACCGCAATATTTTTAAAATCCTTGTTGATGATTTTAACCGCAATGTTCACCCGATAATCGACTTTTCCGGAACCGCTGATGGTTACCAACGGATTAGCATTAACTAAATTTGCACTGCCGGAAAAACCTCTATTCCGATTTTCCAGCAAAATCGCTTCCGTTGAAACGGTTTCAATTTTTTCGATTATTGATTTCGGACCGCGCACTTCAACCGTGGCGGGATCAACCGTCGTTTGAGAAATTTCATAACTGCGTGCCGAAGAACCTTTTAACGCAAGATACACCGGCACCCGTTTTGACGCACTTTCTTCAAGTCGTAGCTCAACCGTCTTCGGTTCAATCGAAATATCAAGCGGCTCAATATTCAATGCTGTTCCGTTAATACGCGTTTTCACCGGCACTTTAAAATTGCCCGCTCCCATATAAGAATTTAAATCCAGATACACTTCAATATCAGATTCTTTCACCGCAGCAATATTTAAAGCATCTCCCCACAAGGTAACTTTCACCGTATGCGGATAATTTGAAGCGGCAACCAGCTCGCTCGTATTTTCAACGATGAGCGGCACCGAAAAATAGCGTTTCCCTAATGTGCTTCGCTGATAAAACAAAAACAAAATAAAGGCAAATGCCAAACACATAATTTTTATCGGCATATCCTGCAATAAAAAATCAAAAACTTCTTTAGCGTTTTTTTTAGAATCACTCATTCGCTTTTAACCTCGCTGTATTCATTGTCCCGTACCGCGGATTTTACGCCGAGCAAAACTTCCAAACGGGCGGTAATCACCGAAGGCTCCAAATCATAATAGAGCTTACTGTCATACGCCAAGCTCAACGCCCCGCTTTCTTCCGAAACCACCAAAACAACCGCATCGCTGGTTTCAGCCGTTCCCAACGCGGCACGGTGCCTCGTCCCAAAACTCTTGGAAATATCCTGCTGCTCGGAAAGTTTTAACACGCAGCCGGCCATCATCAATCTTCCGTTTTGCACGATAGCGGCACCATCATGGAGTGCCGTATCAAATTCAAAAATTGTTTGAAAAATGCTGGAAGAAATATCGGCATTGACGCGAGTTCCCGTTGCCATCACTTCCGACATATCGCTTTTCCGTACAAACACCACCAGCATACCGCGGCGTTTTGCCGACATAATCATCGCCGCATTCATAATCGCATCAATCTGCGAAAAGCGCGAACTGCCGCCGGAAGCAAACCATTCGCGCTGTCCCATTTTCAAAAAAATTTTACGAAGCTCCGGTTGAAACAAAATCACAACCCCGATCAGCAAACTCGGTGCCACCGTATTTAAAATCCACAATACGGTATTTAAGCGGAACACAAATGCAATCGCGTACACAAAAAGTAGCACGAAAAGTCCGCGCAGCAGTTGGGCAGCTTGCGTTTTTGCCAAAACGCGATACAGCAAATAAAAAATCACCGTTAAAAAAATAATATCCAATACCGGCGACACATAATACGTATATACATTTCCCAAAGACATAGGAACCTCTCCTCACAATATCGGTTTTTTTTAATTTTTTTTAAGACGACTGCACAGCGGAAAAAAACAGCATTTCCGTTCGGTACGTTACGTCCCGATGAACACGCACTGCCGCACAAATTCCGTCCCGTATACGCTGAAAATCGTTTTCATCAAAACGGGCTTCCATTGCCCGTCCGTATTCGCTTTTATCGGAAAACCACAATGTAATTTCGGATTCATCAACGGCACGTTTTTCAATCATCTCCTGTACGGTACACTGAAGCGGATACCCGCACCGCTCGGCTGTTTTTAAAATTGCATCTTTCCCGAATGAAAATTTTTGTGTAAAAAACTCCTGCTCCGCACTGCGGAAATTTTCAGCGAGCGTTGTATCAAGCGGTGTTTTGCCGAGCGGCAACACTTCCGCCAAGCGCAATCCTTTTTGTAAATTCTGCACGGCAAAAATAATACGACATCCGCTGTGTCCATACTTTTTTACATAATCAAAAAAATCGATCACTTCGCGTTCATCCGTGTACGAAAAGTACGCAACACCCACATCAAATTCGTAATCGGAAAAATCGGCACTTTCTGCAACTTGCAAAAAAGGCTTTTGAAAATCATCCAAACTTTCCGCGTATTTTTCCAGTACGGTTTTTGCCTTTTCGGTTTTGCACAATCCGCACGTTATCGCATCGGAAGTCATTCGGTTTATTTCCCAAAGGAGTAAATTATTGTCAGCCTTGTAAATAAAAACCCGCGAAGAACTTTGCAATGCCGCTTCCTGAATAATATACTGCTTCACCGCCTGCAAAATTTCCTTGCGGTTCGACTCCGTGCTGTTGAAAAAAAATTCGGCATTTTTATGCACAGCATCGGCTCCGCTGGCAAAAGGCGTATTCGTCGTTCCACCCGTCCGCTCCAAAAAGTCGGCAAGCTGCGCTTCGCGTTTTCCCAACACATCGCGGGCGATTTCTTTTTCGTAGCCGACGGAACTCGGTTTATAAAAAATTTTTCCGACTAAACTATCCGGCAAATATTGTTGTGCAACCCAATGATCGCGGTACTGGTGCGGATATAAATAACCCGCACCGTCACCTAACGCTTTATCCCGATTAGCGTCACGTAAATGGCGCGGCACTTCGGTCGTTTCCGCCCGCACCGTTGCAACCGCATCAAAAAAGCCGAGTGCGCTGTTTGACTTCGGCGACGTTGCAAGGTAAATAGTCGCGTGTGCAAGGTGATACTGACCTTCCGGCAATCCGACCGTATCGAAGGCTTGCAAACACGATGCAACCACCGAAACGGCGTGCGGATTCGCCATACCGATATCTTCGCAGGCGGAAATTAAAAGACGGCGGAAAATAAAATGAGGCGACTCGCCTGCAGTAACCATTTTTGCCAGCCAGTATAACGCCGCATCAACATCGCTTCCTCGAATTGATTTAATAAACGCACTGATAACATCATAGTGATAATCGCCGTCCGCATCGTACAGCACAACCTTTTGCTGAATGCTTTCTTCGCATACTTCTTTGGAAATAAATATTTTTTCACCGGAAGGCAGCGGCCAATTTTCAGGTGTTGTTTCAACGGCAAGCTCCAAGGCATTCAATAAACTGCGGGCATCGCCTGCCGCAGTTTTCACCAAATGCTCCAACGCCCCTTCTTCAAAGCTTACTTGCCATGCACCGTACCCGTTTTCCGTATTTGTCAGCGCCGCTTGGGCAACCCGCATTAAATCGGCTTCGGTTAAAAGCTCCAACTTAAAAACACGGCTCCGACTGACAAGCGCTTTATTCACTTCAAAAAAAGGATTTTCCGTCGTTGCCCCGATAAAAATCACCGTACCGTTTTCTACCCAAGGCAACAGCGCATCCTGCTGCGACTTATTCCAGCGATGCACTTCGTCAACAAACAAGATTGTTTTTCGATCATAGAGTCGTTTATTTTCTTCAGCCGTTTTGATCGCATCGCGGATTTGCTGAATACCGGCGAGGACGGCGTTCAAACTTTGAAAGTTACTCTTCGTATGATTCGCAATAATTTTTGCAAGCGTCGTTTTCCCCGTCCCCGGCGGTCCGTATAAAATAATCGACGAAAGTCTATCCGACTTAATCGCTCGCCGCAAAAGACGCCCCTTTCCGATTATCGCTTCTTGTCCGATATATTCGTCGAGCGTTTTCGGCCTCATGCGATCGGCAAGCGGCGCGTTGATTGTTTTATTCGTTTCAAATAATATATCACTCACGCTGGTATCCTATTGGAGGTAGTGATTAATTCAATCGAGAATTAATCACTACACACATTTAAAATCTGTTGTTTCAAAAATGTTCAGAGCAACTTATACTGAACATTGAGAAACAATTATGAAACGATGTTAAACGGCGTCAAGCCTTTAATCAGCGTTTCCTAGTGCCGACATTAAAAAATAGCATCCTTTACTATTTTGATTTTTGCAATTTTGGAAATATCCAATGATCGTATTTTTTCATCATGTTGCATTATCAACCTGAGAATATCTTTTTCCGGTGATTTTTTTACTTCAAGCGGCGTGCAGTAAAATGTTTTATGCGAGCCGCGCGATTCAACGGTAATTTCCAGCTTTTTACTTTGCTGCACGGCACTTTCGCAAAGCCGCACTTTTGCCGAATAATCCAAAGCCGAAACCTGCACTGCGTCAAACTTGATATTGGTTGCCGTAATTTGTTTTTCGTCAAAAATAATATTGCGCCGGATTTGTTCGTTCAAAAAATCTTTTTCACTTCTTTCTAATTTCAAATGCTCAACTTTTGCAAGCAATTCTTTATTTTCTCTATCAACATATTCCATTTCAGCCTTTTTTTTATCAAGAACTTCGTTTTTCAAAAGAAGAGCTTTATGCGTTCTCGACTTACCGAAATCTAAAACCGGCAGGTTTGCTCCCATACAATCAAAACTTTTTAAATTACGAGACATCACCGGCTTAAAACCGGTTTGTGCTTTTTCAACGAGACACTCAAGCCCCGCACTTTCGAGCGTTTCTTTTATGTCATCAATATTTGTCAACCGCAGCATAAAAACGTTATCGGCAAGTTTTTGCTCCACGAGATTATACAACGGCATTTCTTTTTCAAACAAAGCACTTTTTTCTTTTGTAACAACGGCAATCACCCCGGAATATAATTTCACGGCGGAAAAATTTTGGTACCATTGCTGCAACGAAATATCAATATTCTGCGGTAAACTTCCGGTAATATTTTTCAAAAAAATATCCCGCAAAGTTTTGTCATTGCCCTTACGTTCAAAAAAAAGCCCGCACGTTTTTCTGCTCAACTCGAACACTGCCGTTGTTTGTACCGAAGTCGGTAAAAGAGCTGCTGCAAGCGGCAATAAAGTTTCAAAGTTGTTTGACGGAAAAATCGTCACTTCAAATGAAGGCGATACCAACATCGTATTTGTAGAATCCGCTTCATTTAAATGAGCATTTACCGTTACTTTTTCGTTATCACCGACGAGCAAACCGAACATCCGCGCAAGCTGAACAATTGTTTTTTTCAGCTCACTGCTTTGAAAAAACACTTCATGCTCATTATTGTCCGGTGCATAGATTTCGTGTCCCGCAAATGCGATGTTTAAATTTTCCTGCAGCAACAAAAACGTTTTTTCCAAGTCATGTATTTCATACGCATAATCCGCATTCAAATGGAGAAAAAAATCGGCAAAGGTTTTCGCAAACAAATTTAAATACTTTTCCGTATAATTTCCGCTCGCCGCAACCACGATATAACATTGAATTTCAAATAACGAAAGATGCAAAAATTTTTCCCACATCGTTTCATTTTCCTGTAAACCTTTATCGCTATTCGTAAATAAATTTAAATTCAAAAAAGCGCGCAGCAAATAATTAAATGCAACTAAATTATCACGGTATAAAACAAAAATATGCTCGACCCGCTCAAAGACCTTTTTACGCAGCTCACCGTTGAGCTTTACACAATTCGGATTGTGCAAAAAAAACGAATACGCGGAAAGAATCGTGATACTGTTCAGCAAATTCGGCGAAGACGTTTTTTCCGCTTTACACACCGGAACTAAAAAAGTTTTCAGCGAAGCAAACGGTTCAAACTTTTTGCGTAAATACGGATTCACCGTGTATACTTCTTCACCGTTTTTTTGTTGGGTAAAAATAATGAGTCGTTTTTCCAAATTAGCAAGAAGCTCTTGCAACTGATAATGATTACAATCGGTTTTAAACAGTTTTTGCAAAAACTCAAATGTTGTTTGCGGTAAAAGCAGCATACATGCGATAACAAAGAGCTCCGAACTGTTGATACGTAAAAAAATTTTTTTCTGCACTTCTTCTTTGCGAAGAAACGCACTTAAATCATCGATAAGATTTTGTTTATTAAATGGAGTTTTTATTTCACCGAGATAAAAAGTCATCAGATCAAAAAACTTCTGGTCAGGCAATTTCAAAATTGCTTTCCTCCATTCCATAATACGTTCTACATTTTTATCTTCCATTGTATTTCCCACTGTATGCAATCGTTATCGCAAAAACGTTACGATTTCGAGTCATTTATTATAGTATATACTTTTTTAGCTTTGTTTGCTAGTGTTGGATTATCACATAAAATAAGTTCAGTCTCTCCAACCTCTTTGAAATAATCACTCGAAAGAGAACTTCATATTTAATTGTAAAATGTTTGTAAATTATGAGTAAAATAAGCGGAAAAACGTTGACAACATTTTTTCTTTTTATTATAACCGTTACAGATTATGAGGTGTTCAGCCGATGCAGTAACGCTACACGGCAAATACCATATTGACAGGACGTAAATTCGTCCGAAGGAGAACTATGATGAAAAAAATCATTTCAGGTTTGTTTTTATCGATGATGTGTTTGGGGCTTTTTGCCATGGGAAGTGCAGAAGACGTAGCAAAGTTGTCGGGAACGGTTGCAACGGACGGTTCAACGTCGATGCAAAAAGTTATTATGAGCTTGATTGAAAGCTTCAAGGAAAAAGCTCCCGGAGTAAACGTAACTTATAACCCGACCGGTTCCGGTACCGGCATTGAAAATGCTGCGGCAGGAACCGCAGACATCGGTTTAGCTTCCCGCAATTTAAAAGACGGGGAGATTGCGAAAGGATTAAAAGGGACGGTTTTGGCACTCGACGGAATCGCGATGGTTGTCCACAAAGATAATAACGTTGACAGCATTACTCTGGAGCAGCTTGCCGATATTTACATCGGAAAAATCACCAACTGGAAACAACTCGGCGGTGCCGACCTTGCAATTTCCTGCGTCGGTCGCGAAGCCGGAAGCGGTACCCGCGATGCGTTTGACAGCATCACAAACACCAAGGGCAAACAAAAGTTAGCGAGCGAACTTGTTTCAACCGGTGCAGTCATTGCTGCCGTTGCAAACAACGCAAATGCAATCGGCTATGCTTCCCTTTCAGCCGTTGAAGGTCAAACCGGAGTAAAAGCCTTAAAAATTAACGGTGTTGCCCCGACGGAAGCAACCGTACAGGACGGTTCATATAAACTGCAGCGCCCGTTCAATTTGGTGATGAACACCGATAAACTGCCTTCCGAAGCAACGAGAGCTTTTTTCCAATACATCACGAGCGGAACTGCGGAAGTAAATAATATTATCACCAAAGCAGGTGCCGTTCCGGTTAAAAAATAAAGGCACCTTCTAAAAAGTTTTTAACCGTTAGGGAAACGCCGCGCGATTTTGCGGCGTTTTTTATTTTAAAACGGCAATCATTCGCTGTATTAAAAATTAATTAATGCGCCCTCTTTTAATTTTTTCACTTCTCTAGTATAATAAACCATAATCTAAAGGAGCATATATGTTTGTATCGGTCGTAGTTGATCCGGGTGGAAATGAAAGTTCCCGAAACTTGCAAGAAGTGTTGGCGGCACATGGATTTGAACGCGTTCAGCGGGCATGTTGGGAATCGCCGGTAGTGAGCGAAAATGAGCTGCAAAAAATAAAGCAGGACATTGACAGTGTAACCGATTATTATGATGTAGTGCGTATGTATCAATTTCCCGTAGACGGCGTTTTTGCCGTAACTACGATGTACAAAAAAAAGTGGCGGCGCATTGTTATACGCCCGCCCAAAAACAGCAATTAGCAGTGCGCTTTTCCTTTAGGAAGCACTGATTAATTCAATCGAGAATTACGGTCATCGTTCAAAAAACTAAAAGTTTTAAAAAGGTGTCCTTTCAGTGCCAACCTTATTATACTGAACATTGAGAAACAATGACGGAGATACTTTGCTTCGCAAAAAACTTTGCTTCACAAAGTTACCGGTAAACGGCGTCAAGCCTTTAATCAGCGTTTCCTATAGGATTTTTTCAACACGAGGCAATTTCGCTGTTCCGCTTCGTTTACCGGCAACGGTTAAAATTAAAACGCCGAGCATTATCCCGATAAAAACGCCGATAATACCGCTCAATTCCGTTTTGAATATACTGAATGCGCCGGCAAAGCCTATAAGAGCCAAGATCAGCGGAAGAAAAACCGCAAACAGCAGTTCCCGCTTTTGTACGGCTTCCGAAACAGATAAGAGAAGCGTATCACCCGCTTTTGCTTTACGCGGCGTTTCATTTAAAGCTAAAACTTCGTCGCCGCTTACCGCAAAAAGCCCCGTTTGCGTTCCATGCGAGCAGCCGGCACAACCCGTACAGGAAGTATATGCCTCCCCTTCGCGAACCGTACACTGTGCTTTTGTTGCAATCGTGTCCAGTTTTACTTTGAGAATTTGAGTTCCCGTTTTTTCCGTTTTTACTACCGCGAGAACATGCGCTTTTTTTTCCATAATTTATCGCCTTTTTAAAAGATTCGCTTTATTCAATTGAAAAACGCTCACCGTGAATGGTATATCCAGTTTTAGCTGTTTGAATAAAAACGCCCTGTATCTGAGGCTTTTCCCAAGCCGAAGCCGAATATTCGGTTAAGCCGGTTTTAAATTCACGTATTTTGGACGCCGGTTCATACCCGCCGCTTGATAAAAACGAACCCGTCCGCCCCGCATCCGTGATGAAAGCAGTGCCATTTTTTGAAACCCGAAAATCGGCAGTTGCCGCTTTCATGCCGGAACCGATAACCGCCGAAACGCGTCCGTCCGCATAAAACGCGAGCGTCTGTTTTTCGGCGGTAGAAAATGAAGCATAATCCACAACAACCGGACAAGCTTCAAAGCGGCGGACAACATCGTCAAGCGCATCAAAAGGACTATTCGCCGCAAGCCGGTGTTTACCATACTGCCCCAAAAGGCTGATCACCACCAATGATACGGGAACGATTGACCGTTTTTGTTTTTTTTCACCGTTGTCTGCGATTAAATCGCCGGTAACAGTTTTTTGTTCGGTAGTTTTATCAGCTTGTTCTGCTTTTTTAACGGCGGGATGAAAAATTTTATAGCCAAGCCCGGCGGTATTTCGCGGTAAATTAACCGGACGCACACAAAAATTCGATGTCTTTTCACCGCCAAAAATTTGTGTATTCAAAAAAGCATTATCACCGAGGGTTAAACAGTGGATACCTAACTTGCGCAAATAGCCGGCATGCTGTGCGGATAAACCGCCCGCGCCCGATGCGGAATTTGCATTGGCGATAATGTAATCGGGGCGGTACTGCATTTTTAGCTTCGGTAACAGGGTTTTAACCGCCCTGATACCGCACTTACCGACTATTTCCGCCAGGTATACAATGTTCATTAAATACTATCTATATTACTTAAAATTTCATTGCACGTTTTTACTTTATCTTTTTGACCGAGTTCTTCGTACGTATCATAAAGATTCAAAAACGCGTCGTAGTTTTTTTGATCCAATACCAATGCCGTTTCGAATGCATTACGTGCTTCGGAGAAGTTTTTTTGATTAAACAAAAGCGTTCCGAAATTATTCCAAATACGGGAAGATGTTTTTCCATGCTCAAACGCATGCTTAAACGCCAACATTGCACCGTCAAATTCGCCGATTTCGGAAAGAGCTACGGCAATCGTATCCCAAATATCGGGATCATCGGTTACAAAATTCAATGCTTCATTCAAAGCATACATCGATTCGATTTTCCGATTTTGCTTCCGATAAACAAGAGCCAGATTAAACCACAAATAGCCATTATCCGGCTCTAAAAAAAGCCCTTTTGTGAGGCATTCAACAGCATGATCATGAAAACCTTCATCGGTCAAAAGACCGGCAGCTTCATTTAACTGTTGAGCCGTTTCATTTCCATACACAGTCACGTCGCAAATCCTAGTGAAAATCTTTCGGGCGTCTTTCAACGCGTTTGCACTTTGAACACTCGGCAACATTTTTGATTTTGCCGTTAATCGCTAACGTCTTGGTTACAATTTCGCCACCGCACGGACAGATAAAGTGTTGTGTCGCTGCCGCGGTTCGCGAGTTCTTACTTACAGCCATTCCGACCTCCTGTTAAGTTTCTTTACTATTATAACGAAAAGCCTCGTAAATGTCAATATCTCACATTAAAACTTTGACATTTTACGCCGCTACTAGTTTTCAAGAAAATACACTCATAGTTCTAGGATTTATACAACTGAGGGGTCTGACTTTCAGACAAAAAAGGCGAAACCTATTCAGTTTCGCCTTCGGATTTATGCTTCCGCTTCTGTTTTAGCACTTGCCTTTTTTTTGTTTTCGAGTGTTGCTTTGCATACTTTGCAAATATTTTGCTTAGTCCCCTCGATTTCCTGTTCGTAGATCACTTTTACGCCGGTTTTTTTACAAATCGGACAAGTTCCACGACCTCGATTAAAAGTTTCATGCAAGCCTTTTCCTCTATGAGCCTTTGACACGGTTGAACCTCCTCTGTCCCTTCTGGGCAGTATTTTCGGAAACGTTCTTATCGTTTATATTTGAGCGTTCTTTTTTTGTTGTTTTCGTTGCAGCTGCTTTGGTTTTAGATTTATCGCCAGCAGATTTCCTATTCTTTATTTTTTCTTCTTTTGCCTTTTCTTTGTCCTCGAACGAATAGTCAACAAGTTCCAAGATTGCCAAATCGGCAGCGTCGCCTTGTCGGAAACCCAGCTTCATAACGCGCGTATATCCACCGTTCCGATCTTTCATACGCGGGCTGATGTCCGTAAAAAGCTTGTTCAAAACAGCTTCATCTCCAATCCACTTGGCGGTTTCCCGACGATTGTGAACCGAATCAACTTTTGCACGCGTAATGAGCTTTTCAGCCGTTCGCCTTACTTCCATCGCTTTTTGTTTTGTTGTTGTAATCCGCTCATGTTTGAAAAGCGATGTAACCATGTTTCTATGAAGCGCTCGTCGGTGGGCACTTCGTCGTGACAGCGGATTAAAGCCTTGTTTATGCTTCATCTATTTCTTCCCTCTTCGTAATTTCTTCCAGATGACTTTCGTCAGTCATACCCAACCTCAAATTTCGCTCTTGCAATTTTTCTTTGATTTCGTTTAAACTCTTTGCACCGACATTCCGCATGTTCGCGATTTCGTCTTCCGTTCGTTGAACGAGTTCACCAATCGTTTTAATTCCTGCGTTATCCAGACAGTTTTTTGCACGAACGGTCAGCTCCAAATCCTTCACAGGAATTTCCAACAGCTTTTTCATTGCAAAATCTTCGCCGTCTTCTTCATCATCAACATCAAAATCGGTTTCGTCAAAATTCAAGAAAACCGTAAAATGCTCTTTTGCGATTTTTGCCGCTTCGGCAAGCACATCTTCGGCACTCACCGTTCCGTCAGTGAAAATTTCCAAAATCAGCTTATCATAATCGCTTCGCTGACCAACACGGCACGGCTCAATACGATAATTCACCTTTTCAACCGGTGAATACAGTGCATCAAGCGGAATACTGCCCATAATGTCAATGTACTTTTCGTTCACTTCAGCAGGCACAAAACCGCGACCGAAGTCAACCTGCAGTTCAATTTCAAAATGCGCATCATCCATCAATTCCATCACGAACTTATCACCGTTAATAACTTCCAAATTTCCGTCAACGGCAAAGTCCTTACCGGTAATTGTCTTTTTGCCTTGGAACTCAAACATAAATGTTGCGGAATCCTCTTCAGTCAGCAACTTGAGATTTAGATGCTTGATGTTATTTAAAACCTCAACGGTATCTTCAACAACACCCGGAATATTTTCAAACTCACTCGAAATCAATTTCGGCACATTGTCGGCATTATACGTCGTAATCCGCACCGCCGAAACCGCATAACCTTGAATCGAAGACAGTAAAATCCGCCGCAGGCAGTTGCCGATCGTCGTTCCAAAGCCGACTTCAAAAGGCGAAGCTGAAAATTTTCCGTAATTTTCCGTTGCTTCATCATGATTAAACTCAACGCCCTTCGGTCTTTTAAAGCCTTTCAATAGATTTTTTCGAACCATCTAAGCCTCACTTAAACTCGTCTTGTCTTTTTAGGGCGGCAACCGTTGTGCGGTATGGGGGTTACGTCGCTGATGGAGCGAACTTTTAAGCCCCGTAAACCAAGTGCCCTAATCGCAGATTCACGTCCTGCACCCGGTCCTTTTACAAAAACATGAACCTCACGCAAACCGTAAGGTTGAGCTTTTTGCACTGCAGCGTCCACAACCGTTTGCGCTGCAAAAGGTGTTGACTTTTTCGGTCCTGCAAACCCGAGCCCGCCTGAGGAAGCCCACGCAATTGCATTTCCATTCAAGTCGGTAATGGTGACAATTGTGTTATTAAAAGTTGCTTGAATATAAACATTTCCGGTGTCAACCGTTCGCTTTTCTCTTCGTTTTTGTTTTTTTGCGTTAGCCATCATATCCTCCGATTACTTTTTCTTTCCGGCAACGGTCTTTTTCTTACCTTTGCGTGTTCGAGCGTTCGTACGCGTTCGCTGTCCGCGAACCGGCAAACCTTTTCGGTGACGTTGTCCGCGATAAGACCCGATGTCCTGCAAACGCTTGATGTTTAACGCAACTTCCGTTCGCAAACGTCCTTCCACCTTATACTCTTTATCAACGATTTCGCGCAAAACGGCAAGTTCTTCGTTGCTCAAATCGTTCATATTTCTCGTCGGATCAATCTTCGACTTTTCGCAAATCTTTTCAGCAGAAGACCGTGAAATACCAAAGATATACGTCAATGCTATACGCACATGTTTATTCGGGAGATCAACTCCAGCAATACGAGCCATTCAGTCCTCCATCAACCTTGTCTTTGTTTATGCTTCGGATTTGTGCAGATTATCCGCACAATTCCTCGCCGTTTAATAACCTTGCATTTGTCGCAAATAGGTTTTACACTAGTTCTCACTTTCATATCAAACTCCTCGACCTACAGTCCACGACTGCGCAGTCTGCCTTTTTTTACCAATCCTTCGTGATGATGCATTTTTAGCTGTGCTTCAATTTGAGTCATTGTTTCAAGGTCAACGCCGACCAAGATAAGCAGTGAAGTACCGCCCATCAAAGTAGCAATCTCTCGAGGGAAACCAAAGGCTCTTTGAATTATTGTTGGAATCACGGCAATTATAGCTAAATAAATAGCACCCGGAAAAATTAGTCGATTTAATACCTTTTGTAAATACTCTTCCGTTTTTTCAGCCCGAATACCGCGAATCGTTCCACCGTTTTCACGCAGCTGCTTCGCAATTTCAATCGGATTGAGCTGTATCATCGTTTGGAAATATGCAAACAAAATGATAAACACTACATAAAAAATATTATACCAAATTCCCATCGGATTTAAAAACTCCGAAAGAGAACGCACCCACTTTGCTTGACCGGCAAACATGCTCGCAAGCTGAGCCGGGAACATCAAAAGTGACGATGCAAAAATAACCGGCATAACACCGGACGGATTGATCTTAAACGGAATATACGTACTTTGTCCGCCGTACACCTTTCTCCCGCGAACCCGCTTCGCATAGTCAACCATGATTTTTCGCTGTCCCTGTTGTTCATAGATAACCAATATTACAATTCCTATAAACATAATAAGAGCCAAGACAACAAACGCCAAGTTGACTGAACCGTCCCGCACCTTTTTAATTAACTCCCATGTCGCAGCCGGCATTCGGGCAACGATACCCGCAAAAATCAACATAGAAATGCCGTTACCGACTCCGTGCGCGGTAATTTGCTCTCCAAGCCAAACCGTTATCATCGTACCGGTCGTAACCGTTAAAAGCGTGATAAAAATATGCCAACCGCGCGGAATAATCACCGCTCCGGGAATCCCCGAAACGTATGCAATAACCGCGGTCGACTGAAGCAATGCAACCGCAATGGTTGCAAGTCGCGTCCAGCCTTGGATCTTGCGGCGCCCGCCGTCTTCTTCGGCAACTTTTTTCAAGCTCGGGAAAATAAACATCGCGAGCTGAAACAAAATCTCCGTTGAAATATACGGCATAACACCTAACATAAACACAGAAAAATTTGAAAACGCTCCACCGACGAAAAAGTCCATCTGATCGATAAACGAGTTGCTACCCATGGTCGACTTAAAATAAGCCGAAAGCGCTTGCGGATCAATTCCAGGAATGATTAAATGTGCACCGAACCGGAATACAATAAACACCATAAAGGTAAAAAGTATCCGTTTACGCAAATCTTCAATCCTGAATATGGTAACCAATGAATTAGCCATCTTATCTCTCCAGTTTATAAATTAACAATGCTTCCGCCGGCTTTTTCAATTTTTTCCTTTGCCGAAGCCGAAATTTTATCAGCTTTGCTTAAATTTACCGTCAAGCTTTTTGAAATTTCACCGTCACCCAAAATTTTGAACGCATCACAATTTTTCTTCAAAAGATTTTTATTTTTTAAAGAAGCAAGATCAACGCTCTCACCGCCTTCAAACTTTCCTTCAAGCTGTGAAAGGTTTACCACCGCAAGTTCTTTTTTGAACGGGTAATTTGAAAAGCCGCGCTTTGCAACCCGTCGATACAACGGCATTTGTCCGCCTTCAAATCCGGGATACGTTTTACCGCCGGAACGAGCTTGCTGTCCCTTAGTACCGCGTCCTGAAGTTGTACCGCGTCCTGACGAACTACCGCGACCGACAATCTTCTTTTTTCTGTTTGCACCCTTCGGTGCGATTAAATTAAAATCAGACATTAGTTCAACTCCTCTACGCTCACCAAATGCTTCACCGTTTCAATCATTCCGGAAATAGCCGGGTTATGATTGACAACAACCGTTGAATTCAGTTTTCCGAGCCCTAGCGAACGAACCGTCGCACGGACTGCCGGTCGCTGCCCAATCGGACTTTTTACTAATTGAATTTTTACTTTGTTTGCCATAATTAACCCCACACGTCGGTAAGTGATTTACCGCGGTTTTTCGCAATCGTTTTGCCATCCATGAGCTGTTCGGTTGCTCCGAACACTGCACGAACTACGTTTACCGTCGTGCTTGATCCCAAAGACTTTGACAAAACATCCGTTGCTCCGGCTGCTTCCATAATTGCACGGATAGTACCGCCGGCAATAATTCCGGTACCTTCGCAAGCCGGACGCAACAACACTTTTGCACCCTTATACTTTCCGCTAATTTCGTGCGGCAAAGTTCCATTTTTCAGCGGCAATTTTACCATTTGGGTTTTTGCTTTTGCAATACTTTTTTTAATCGCTTCGCTCGCATCGTTCGCTTTACCGAAACCGAAACCGACATTGCCTTTTTGGTCGCCGACAACCGTTAAAGCCGAAAAAGAAAAGCGTCGCCCGCCTTTTACAACTTTCGCTGTTCGGTTCAACTTAATAAGTTTTTCAACCAATTCCGGTCCCGAGTTTTCAGCTCTATTATTTCTTTGACGATTCATGCCCTACTCCTAAAATTCAATTCCGGCTTTTCGCACACCGTCGGCGACAGCCTTTACTACACCGTGATACAAATATCCATTTCTATCAAACACTATAGAAGAGATATTTTTATCTTTCAATCGCTTTCCCATTTCCAAGCCGACCTTTTCGCCGGTTGCTTTATTCAGCTTATCATTTTCGAATTCTTTTTCCAAGGTACATACGGAAAGAATAGTATTTGCCTTGTCGTCATCGATAACCTGCAAATAAAGGTTCTTGTTGCTTCTGAATACTGAAAGTCGCGGACGTTCCATCGTTCCGTGAATTTGCTTTCGAATGTGTATCTTTCGCTTTAAGTGGCGTCGTTGTTTATCATTAAGTTTTTTATTCATAGCTTACCTTCTATTTAACACCGGTTTTACCGACTTTCCGAAGTATAACTTCGTCTTCATATCGAATACCTTTTCCCTTATACGGTTCAGGTCCACGCAATCGCCGCACTTGAGCAGCAAACTCACCGACAAGTTCTTTTGACGCTCCCGAAATTTTAACTTTTAACTGGTCAACGGTTACCGTTAAGCCTTCCGGAATATACACCGAAATATCGTTTGAATAACCGAGCGACAAAAGTAAAATTTGTCCCTGCACTTCAGCTTTGTAACCGACTCCGTTGATAACGAGCGTTTTCGAAAAACCTTCAGAAACACCTTTAACCATATTGTTGAACAAACTTCGATACAAACCGTGGTAGGCTTTCGTTTGAAGTTTATCGTTTTTACGGTGTAAAATCAGTTTACCGTCTTCAACTTTCAAGTCAATTTCCGGAGAAAACTCTTGCTGCAGTTTTCCCTTCGGACCTTCAACCGAAAGGACATTTCCTGCAACGCTCACCTTTACACCTGCCGGAACTGTAACCGGAAGATTTCCAATTCTTGACATACTTTTCTCCTACCAAACCTTACAAATAAGTTCACCGCCAACACGATTTTGGTCGGCAACCTTTCCCGTTGTAACGCCCATCGAAGTTGAAACAATCAATGTACCGTAACCGTTGAAAACCCGCGGTAAATCCTTGTACCCGGAATATCGTCTGCGTCCCGGTGTTGAAATCCGCTCAATTCCGTGAATAACGGAACGTTCTTTATCGTCATATTTCAAAGTTACACGAATGGAGTTACCGCCTTCTTGGGATACCTTTTTGAACGCTTTAATGTAGCCTTCATCTTTCAATATTTTTATAATTTCCAGCTTAAGTCTCGAAGCAGAAACATCAACATGTTCATGTCCTGCAACTGAAGCATTTCTAATTTTTGTGAGCATATCTGCTACCGGATCTGAAACACTCATTCTTCGCCTCCTACCAACTCGATTTTGTTACGCCGGGAAGTTGACCTTCGCTAGCCAATTTTCTAAAACAAATTCGGCACATTTGAAATTTGCGCATATATCCGCGAGGACGTCCGCAAATTTTACAGCGGTTATATCGCTGTGTCGAATACTTAAATTTTCCATTTGCCTGTATAATTTTCGATTTTTTAGCCACAGTAACCTCTCCTATTTCCTAAACGGCATACCGAATTTTTCCAACAATGCTTTTGCTTCATTGTCGGTATTTGCACTGGTAACGATACAAATATTCAGTCCCGCAACCTGTTCAATCTTATCGAAGTCAATTTCCGGGAAAATAATCTGTTCGGTTACCCCGACGGAATAATTTCCATGTCCGTCAAAAGCATTTGCACTTACACCGTGAAAATCCTTTACACGCGGCAAGGCTACATTTATAAATCGGTCTAAAAACTCATACATTTTCGCACCGCGCAATGTTACCATCGCACCGATTTCCGCACCTTCTCGAAGCTTAAAGTTTGCAATACTTTTTCGAGCCTTGGTCTTAACCGGTAACTGTCCCGAAATTGTTTGCAAATCTTCCACAGCAGCATCAAGTAGTTTCCTGTTTGTCAAAGCCTGTCCGACTCCCATACTAAGAACGATTTTTTTAAGCTTTGGCACTTGCATTACGGATGTATATTTAAATTGCTCCGTAAGCTCATTCATAATTTTTTCATTATAGACTTTCTTAAGCCGAGGTACATAATCACTCATTATAAAGCTTCTCCACATTTTTTGCAAACGCGTACCCGTTTGCCGTCTTTTACTTCATAACCAATGCGGGTTTTTCCGCATTTTTTACAAATAATCATAACATTTGAAACATCAATCGGAGCTTCAATCTGCACGATACCGCCTTTTTCCTGCTGACTGCGGGGGCGCATGGTTTTGCTCACCATATTCAATCCGCGAACTAAAACAGTATTTTGAGACGGCACGGTTTTAATAACCGTTCCGCGCTTTTTTTTATCTTTACCCGTGATAATTTCAACCGTATCATCACGCTTAATATTAAGCGCTTTTGCTCTTGCATCACTATTACTCTTTGCCATACAGCCCTCTTATAATACTTCCGGAGCCAGCGAAACAATTTTCATAAAATCATGATCGCGAAGCTCACGAGCAACAGGTCCAAAAATACGCTTACCGCGCGGATTTTTGTTATCATCAACCAAAACACACGCATTATCATCAAATCGAATATACGTTCCATCGGCACGGCGGTACTCTTTTGAAACCCGCACAATAACCGCTTTCTGGATTGAACCTTTTTTAATCGTCGATGTCGGCAAGACATCTTTCACCGCCACAACGATAATATCGCCGATTGTCGCATATCGTCGCCTTGTTCCGCCAATAACCTTGATACATTCAACTTGTTTCGCTCCGGAGTTATCAGCAACATTTAATCTTGAACATACTTGAATCATCTTAAAACTCCCGTGCTATTTTGCTCGCTCAACAACTTCAACCAGCTTCCACGCCTTTGTTTTGCTTAAAGGACGACTTTCACAAATGCGAACCGTATCACCGATATGTGCTTCATTCTTTTCATCATGAGCATGATATTTTTTACTGCGCGTAACATACTTTTTATACAAGCGATGCAACTTTCGCGTGCTCACTTGTACGACAATCGTTTTATCCATTTTGTCGCTGGTGACAAGTCCGATAAACTCACGTTTACCGATGTTTTGCTTTTCAGTTACCATCGTTTACTCCTATTTTATTTCTTCAGAAGCGAGTTCTTTCGCCCTGATCACCGTATTCAACGCTGCAATCTGTCGACGTAACGTTCTTTTCAAAAGCGGATTTTCGACATGCCCGACCACAGCCTGACAACGCAAGTCGAAATACTCTTTTTTAATTTCAGCTCGCTTTGCCGTCAACTCTTCCATCGACATTTCATGTAGTTTTATTTTTTTTGCCATGCTAACCTCTATTCTTTGCGAACTTGCTCAGCAAACCGCGTCTTAAACGGCAATTTGCTTCCAGCCAACTTCATCGCGTCTGCAGCAATATCACGTTCGACACCGCCAAGTTCGAACAAAACAGTACCCGGTTTCACTACGGCAACCCAGTACTCAGGAGCGCCCTTTCCCTTACCCATTCGCGTTTCAGCCGGTTTTTTTGTATAGGGTTTATCCGGGAAAACTCGAATCCAAACCTTTCCACCGCGTTTAATTCGACGGTTAATTGCAACACGAGCCGCTTCAATTTGCCTGTTTGTGAGCCAAAACGGTTCAAGCGACACCAGCGCATACTCACCGAAATCAATAGAGTTACAGCGAGTAGCTTCGCCTTTTATACGTCCGCGTTGAACCTTTCGATATTTTACTCTTTTAGGACTTAAAGCCATAATCTTCTCCTATTTACTTTGTTCAGGACGCGGAGCGCGAGGTTGCTTTTGTTTTTTCAAAAGCTGTCCTGCATCCTCTCGAGTTTCATTGGTGAATTTAAGACCGGTATACAACCAAACCTTAACGCCTATTTTACCGTATGTTGTGTCGGCTTCATCAAAACCATAATCAATGTCGGCACGAAGAGTGTGAAGCGGCGTTCGACCTTCCTTCATTTCCTCGGTTCGAGACATATCCGCACCGCCCAATCGACCGGAAAGACGAATTTTAATTCCTTCTCCGCCCGACCGCATGGTGTTGTGAATTGCCTGCTTCAAAACACGTCTGAAAGCAGCGCGTCCTTCCAACTGACGTGCAACACTCTGAGCTACAAGATTCGCATTCAGCTCCGGTCGTTTCACTTCCTTCACCTTGATTTGAATCTTCTTAACAAATTTTTTTTGCAACTCTGCACTGATTTTTTCAATATTCGCACCCTTTGCACCGATAATAACACCGGGACGAGCAGTGTGAACGATAACCGTTACCCGTTGCGGATGACGCATAATTTCGATATCAGCGATTTCAGCATTTTTTGCTTCCGGCATAGTTCGAATAAGTTTTTTAATCCGTAAATCCTCATGCAACAACTCGGGATATCGTTTCGGGTCGGCATACCAATGCGAAGACCACGTTTTGTTAATTCCCAATCGCAAACCGATCGGGTTTACTTTCTGACCCATTATTCACCATCCTTTTTGTTCAAGACAACGGTAACATGGCACATGCGTTTTAACAAAATATCTGCACGCCCTTTTCCGCGACACCAAATACGGCGAAGCCGCGGTCCCTCGTCAATCATGACATCTTTTACAAACATCATATCTTCATCCAAGTTTTTGTCTTCATGAAGCGCGTTTGAAACCGCTGACTTCATGGTTTGCGAAATAATACGAGCGCCTTTGTTCGGCATATTTTCTAAAATTGCCATCGCCTCGGTATACGGTTTTGATTTTACCGTTTTTGCAACCGGTCTGACTTTGGTCGGTGAGGCAATCAAAAACTTGCTTGTACTTCTATAATCTTTTCCTGCCATAATTCATCTACCTTTTTGCAACCTTCGCGTCCGATTTCGCATGTCCCTTAAAAACTCGTGTCGGTGCAAATTCACCCAATTTATGTCCTACTAAGTTCTCGGTTATATAAACCGGAATCCACGATTTGCCATTGTGGACGGAAATTGTGGTTCCAACCATCTCAGGAATGATCGTCGAACAGCGAGAATAGGTTTTAATCATTGTTTTTTTGCCCGACTTATTCATAGCCGTTACTTTTTTATACAAGGACTTTTCAATAAAAGGTCCTTTTTTTACTGATCTTGACACGTAATCCTCCACCTATTTCTTTCTGCGTGAAACAATAAAACTGCTGGAAGGATTTCTCTTCTTCCTTGTTTTATATCCCTTACAAGGCTGTCCCCACGGAGTTACCGGGTTTCGCCCCTTACCGACACCTTCACCACCGCCGAGCGGGTGATCAACCGGGTTCATTGCCATACCGCGAACTTTCGGGCGGTTACCGCGCCAGCGTGAACGTCCCGCTTTTCCGAGCGATTCATTCATGTGGTCGTCATTACCGACTTCACCGATTGTTGCATAACACTTTTTATGCACCATTCGAGCTTCACCGGAAGGCAGTTTTAACGTCACGTATTCGCCTTCTTTTGCCGCAATCAAAGCCTTCGTTCCGGCAGAACGTGCCATTTGTCCGCCGCGCCCCAACTGCAATTCAATGTTATGCACAGTAAAGCCAACAGGAATTGCTTCAAGCGGTAACGAGTTTGCAACATCCAAGCTGGCATTTTCGCCGCTCATAATATTTTGTCCAACTCGTAAGCCCTTCGGAGCTAAAATATAACGTTTTTCACCGTCAGCATAAAAAATCAATGCGATATTCGCACTTCGGTTCGGATCATACTCAATCGTATGAACTGTTCCCGGAATTCCATGCTTATTTCTTTTAAAGTCAATTTTTCGATACTTTCGCTTATGCCCGCCGCCTTGACCGCGTACGCTGATTCTTCCGAACGTATCACGACCCGCGTTAGACTTTTTGCCGCTTGTCAACGCTTTTTCCGGCTTGTTGTGCGTAACTTCCGTTTTCAGAACATCAATCCGCCCGCGCAAGCTACTGGTCGTCGGTTTATATTCTTTTAGAGCCATGTTCTCTTCCTCTCTACATCCGTCTAAGCAACAACTACTTAAACGCCCTCAAAAATCTTAATCGTTTCACCCGGCGCTACTTTTACGATAGCTTTCTTCCACGAAGGGGTCGAACCCGCCTTGTATCGAAGACGTTTGGGTTTACCGTTTACATTCATCACCGTACAATCCAGCACTTTCACATTAAAAAGACGTCGAACAGCCTCTTTAATCTGAATTTTCGTAGCCATCGGATTAACTTTAAAGATATATTTCCCCTCTTCACGAAGATACGTACCTTTTTCAGTTACCAGCGGTGCGATAATTACATCCGTATATTCCATTTATTTTGTTCTCCCTTCTGTACAAGGACCATAAAACTCCGATAGCTTTTTTGTAGCAGATTCTAACACTAAAACCTTGCGACCATAAAAAAGCGTATGAGCTTCCAAGCGATCATAATTCAACAATGAAAGATTAGGGATATTGCGAGCAGCTCGCTTGATCATTTGATCATCATTATGAATGATAAGCACCGCCCGTTCATCTTTCGCAAAATTATTTACAATCTGAGCCAAATTTTTTGTTTTGCCGTCCGATGTAAAATCCGACAAAACAAATAGCCGATCTTCAGCCACTTTTTTACTCAAAAGAGATTTCATTGCGAGTCGCTTTGCTTTTTTTGGCATTGCATAGCTGAAATCCCGCGGCTTCGGACCAAACATCGTACCGCCGCCTACCGTAATCGGAGATTTTTTATCACCGCGTCTTGCGCGACCGGTTCCCTTTTGCTTGTACGGTTTTGCATTTGAACCGTGAACTTCGCTGCGACCTTTTGTACAAGCCGTTCCGACTCGGCGGTTTGCCAATTCGTTCGTTACTGCATAATAAATCACATCATCGTTCACCGGTAAGCCGAATACAGCATCATCAAGCTCAACGGTACCGGTTTCTTTGCCGTCTACTGAATAGAGTTTTGTTTGCATCACTATTGTTCTCCTATCGTAACTTCTTAACGGCTGACTTTATATACACAGTGGCGTTTTTTTTGCCGGGAACCGCTCCCGAGACCATCACAACACCGAGTTCTTTGTCAACTTTTACAATTTTCAAATTTTGAACAGTCACCCGTTCAAAACCCATTCTACCGGGCATTTTCGAATTTTTAAAAGAACGCCCCGGGCTGGTACACTGACCGGTTGAAGCTGCAACACGGTGAAACTTTGAACCGTGCGCGGCAGGACCGCCTGCAAAGCCGTGGCGCTTCATAACACCCTGAAAACCTTTTCCTTTCGACATTGCCGTTACATCGATGTACCGTTCATTGTCCAAAAGCTCAACGCCAATTTTATCACCGACGGAAACTTCTTTACTAAAATTACGGAATTCACGCTTGTGCTGCACCGGTTTTAAACCTTCAACATATAAACCCGCTTCAGGTTTTGTTACCAAATGCGCTTTTTTTTCACCTGTCCCCAAAAGAACAGCCGAATATCCGAACTTTTCTTTTGTCTTAGTTTGAAGAACGACATTCGACGGCACTTCGATAACCGTAACGGGAGTTAAACGTCCCGCTTCATCAAAAACTTGCGTCATTCCAACTTTTCTACCAATAAGACCAATCATCATTTACTCCTCGGTACGCACTCTTTTCAGAGCCGTCTACCGCACTTAATTATTGTTTTATTTCAACATCAACGCCGGCTGAAAGCTCCAATGCCATTAAGGCATTCATTACATCGCCGGACGGTTCCAAAATATCAATCAATCGTTTATGTGTCCGCATTTCAAATTGTTCCCGCGACTTCTTATTTACAAACGGTGAACGAAGCACGGTAAACTTGTTCGTTCGCGTCGGAAGCGGAATCGGACCGCACACCTTTGCACCGGCTTTTTGAACTGCCTGAACTATTGACTGAGCACTTTGATCAACTAACTTTACATCAAATCCACGAAGCTTTACGCGAATTTTATTTTCTGCCATAATTTCTCCAAAAGCGGCAAGGTATCGCCCTGCCGCCGTTTATCCTTATTCGATAATTTTCGTCACCTGACCACTCGCGATGGTGCGTCCGCCCTCACGAATAGCTAATTTCAAGCCTTGGTTCAAAGCAATCGGGTGAATAAGTTCACCGATAATCGCGGTGTTGTCACCCGGTTTTACCATTTCCGTACCTTCCGGCAAGAAAACTTTTCCAGTAATATCGGTTGTGCGGAAGTAGAACTGCGGGCTGTAACCGGTTCGGAATATGCTGTGACGACCGCCTTCATCAGCAGTAAGAACGTAAATCTGCGCTTCGAACTTGGTGTGCGGATGAATAGTACCCGGCTTTGCCAAAACCTGTCCGCGCTCAACTTCTTTCTTATCAACGCCGCGAAGCAGCAATCCGACGTTGTCGCCTGCAACACCCTGATCAAGAAGTTTGTTGAACATTTCAATACCGGTAATAACGGTTTTTTTAGTCGGTTTAATACCGACAATTTCAACTTCCTCGTTCATGTTGACAACACCAGTCTCAATACGCCCGGTAACAACGGTACCGCGTCCCGAAATCGTAAAGATATCTTCAATCGGAAGCAAGAACGGTTTTGCATCATCACGAACCGGATCCTTGAAATACGAGTCCATAGTCTGGAGCAATTCTTCGATACAAGCGGTATCCTCAGGGCTCGCGCCGTCCTGCAACGCTTTAAAAGCGGAGCCTTTGATAATCGGAGTATCACGCGGGAAGCCGTAGCTTTCCAAAGCATCGCGAACTTCTTCTTCAACCAATTCCAAAAGTTCCGCATCATCAACAAGGTCAACTTTGTTTAAGAACACAATAATGGAAGGAACACCAACCTGGCGAGCCAAGAGCAAGTGTTCTTTGGTTTGCGGCATAACACCGTCCGGCGCCGAAACGACCAAAATTGCACCATCCATCTGAGCCGCACCGGTGATCATGTTTTTAACATAGTCTGCGTGTCCCGGGCAGTCAATGTGCGCATAGTGTCTTTTATCGGACTGATACTCCAAGTGTCGTGTATTAATCGTAATACCGCGCGCTTTTTCTTCCGGAGCTACGTCAATTTCGTCATATTTTAGTGCTTTATCATTGTATTTCTTTGCACAATATTGCGTAATTGCCGCAGAAAGTGTGGTTTTACCATGGTCAACGTGCCCGATGGTGCCGACATTCATGTGAACTTTCGTTCTGTTGAATTTTTCCTTTGCCATTTAAATCCTCCTGATAGATTAGGCATTTTTCGCCAAATGACGAAACTGAAGCACAACGTGCTTTTGTTGTTAAATCACGGTATCTATTCGATATTTTAACAACAAAACCCGATTTCAATAAAACAAATTCTTAATTTTATTAAAATATCGGTTTATTTAAAAGTTATCTCCCGAGTGATACGAGAGAAACACAAAATAGCCATGAAACCAAAAGAAAGGTAACTAAAGAGAATACGAACAATAACTACTCATAGGGTTTCGAGTAGTTTCGGATCCACCTAATCACCATCAAATTATCAGTTTCGATGACTGGTTTGGCATCCTTAAAGAAGTCCATTTTTGCAGTGTAACCTGCAACTGCTTTACGATTACACAGAACTTCATAAGACACCGGGCATTTGCCCTTTATTTTGGCAATACTATCAGATTATTAAAAAAATGTCAAGTCTTTTTCAAAAAAAACGATACTTTTTTGCGTCGTTTTGACGATCCTCTTTTCGCGTCACAGTAGCGAAGCTTATTATTTTACTTCGCCCAGAGCTTCAACGCTGACATCATTGGAAATTTCACTCGCCGCCAAAACCACGAGGTTCGGGAACTCACGTTCCGTGGAGCGTTTTACTAAAATGCGGGTTTCTTCCGTTGTTAAAATAATCGGAATGTAACCGCCTTTTTGTACCGCGATAAAGCTATCCGTCAGCGATTTAATCCAGGCATGCTGTGTAGCGGTATCCCAGCCGACCATCGGCCCGTTAATCGTGTCAACACGAGATGAAATCAGTTTTTCAGTCAGTTCGGGACTTAACACCAGCGCGTGAATCGTTTTATGCTCGTCCGCGTATTGGAGGCAAATCTGCCTGCCGAGCGCTTGCCGAACCCGTTCGGTTAAAGCGACAATATCGGAAGTCACCGGTCGGTAATCCGCAATTGTTTCAAAAATCGTCACGGTATTCCGTATGGAAACCTGTTCGCTTAAAAGCTGCTGTAATATCTTTTGAATTTCGCCCAAGCTAGCAACTTTTAAAACATCGTCAACCACGGCAGGCGAATCTTTTCGCAATGCATCGATAATACCCTGCACCATCTGGCGGTCTAAGATATTTGCGGCATTTCGCTTAATAATTTCCGTTAAGTGCGTCGCAATAATCGAAGGCGGATCAACGACCGTGTATCCGAGCATTTCAGCCCGCTCGCGACTGTTTTCGGAAATCCAAATCGCCGGTAACCCGAATGCCGGTTCCAAAGTCCGCTCACCCGGAATTTCTTCGGTTACATCGCCCGAGTTAATCGCAAGATAGGAATCCATGCGGATGCGACCGCGGGCAACTTCCACGCCGCGGATTTTAAAACAGTACTCATCCGGTTGAATACGCATATTGTCAATAATACGAATCCGCGGTGCAACCAAGCCAAGCTCCAACGCTGAAGTCCGCCGAATACGCGTAATTCGTTCCAAAAGTTCGGCGCCTTTTTCTTTGTCAACAAGTGGAATCAAACCGTACCCTAATTCAAGCGAAAGCGGATCAAGCGGAACAATCGGGCTGACATCGGAAGCACTCTGTCCTTTCGTTTCAAGGTTACCGTCTTTACCGGCGGTTTGCGCACCTGCAGCCTGCTTTGCCGCTTTCGCCGCATTGCTTTTCCGCAGCTGCCAACCGACAAAGCCGGTTAAAAACGCAAGGAGCAAGAGGATGATAGTCGGGAAACCCGGCAGCAACGCCATAATCGCTAGAACAGCCGCCGCAATAAAATACACCGACGCTTCTTTGGAAAACTGATCGGAAATGTCATCACCGAATGAACCGGCTCCCGCCGAACGCGTTACGATTAAACCGGAAGCGACGGAAATCAAAAGTGAAGGAAGCTGCGACAAAAGCCCGTCGCCGATGGTAAACCGCGTATACGTACCGATAGCGGAAGCAAAATCTTCATGGCGGATCAGCACACCGATTAAAAGTCCGCCGAGGATATTCACAATCGTGATAAAAATACTGACCTTGACGTTACCGGAAACAAATTTACTGGCACCGTCCATCGCGCCGTAAAAGTCCGCATCTTTTTGCACTTGCTGCTTTTTTTCTTGCGCTTCTTCAAACGAAATTGCGCCCGAGTTGTACTCGTTTTCAATCGACATTTGCTTGACGGAAATAAAATCCAAGCTGAAACGGGCTTGCACTTCCGCAATTCGGGTTGCACCTTTCGTGATAACAAACACCTGCACCGCAATAATGATAATAAAAACAACAAAGCCGGTAACCAAGCCCTCCGTTCCCGAAGAACCGACCACAAACGAGCTGAATGCTTTAATCATCGCGCCGTTGAACTTCGCCCCTTGCGTCAAAATAAGACGGGTCGAAGTTACGTTGATCGTCAATCCGAAAATCGTCATCACCAACAAGAGAGACGGAAACACCGAAAATTTTGTCGGATGTTCGGTAAATAGCACGATGAGCAAAATAATGACACTGATAATAAAATTGAGCGCCATAAAAAAATCCAACAAAAAAGTCGGCATCGGCAGCACCAGCATAAAGACAATCGTAATAACACCGATTGCCACTGCTATTTGCGTAAAAAAATTATTTTTTGCAAAAAAAGCATCTCGCGCCTTCTTTGCATCGTTTTTAAAACCGAAAAAATTCTTATCATCCGCCATAGTTTTTCAATCCCATTTCCGTAGTTCTTACAATTTTATTATATTTTGTGATGCAGTATTAGTCAAGAGGACACGATTAATCACAAGAATTGCCGCGATGATATATCTCACGAGTAATCAATTCAATTTTAAAATCGTTAATGCAGCAAAAAAAAATAAAAATAAATCTCGCTTGCGTAAAACTTTCCAAAGTTGTATACTTATAAAATCGGATTTAATGTGGATAAGTTGAAAGGAACATGGCAGGAAGCGATAAAAGTTGCACTTCCAGCCGTTTTAGAAAGTTTATTTATAGCACTCGCCGGAATCATTGATACGATTATGGTTTCGGAACTGGGCGAATATGCGGTTGCCGCAATCGGCTTGACGAATCAACCGAAGTTTTTTTTCATGACGGTTTATTTCGGAATCGCGGTTGCAGTTTCGGCTCTCGTTGCACGACGCAAAGGTCAGAACGACCGAATTTCCGCAAATGAAACGCTGGTAACGGCACTTGCTGTTTCACTTGTTTTTTGTGTCGTGTTAAGTTTAGTCGCCGTGTTTTGTGCTGAACCTATTTTGCATGTTGCGGGAAGCAACGCGGATACTCACGATGCAAGCACGCTGTACTTTCGCATCATTATGGGTGGCATGTTTTTTAATGTTGTTTCAATTATTATCAATGCGGCACAGCGCGGAAGCGGAAATACCAAAATTGCGTTTACCACTAATCTGATTTCGACGCTGGTAAACATTTGCGGTAACTATCTTTTGATTACCGGTAAATTCGGCTTTCCGCGTCTGGAGATTGCGGGAGCTGCACTTGCAACGGTACTCGGTACAGCGGCGGCTTTTGTGATGAGTCTGCTTTCGTTATTTAGAAAAATCAGTTTTGTACACCTGCCTTTTATTGTTAAAAATAAAATTCATGCAAGTTGGAAAACCGTCAAAAGCATATTCAATCTCGCTGTCAGCATTATACTGGAAAATCTTGCAATGCGGGTCGGGTTTGTTGCAACGGCGTTTATGGCAGCCCGCTTGGGAACGGTTCTGTTTGCGGCACATCAAATCGGTATGAATATTTTGAGCTTGGGTTTTGCGTTTGCAGACGGTATGCAGGTTGCCGCCGTTGCATTAACGGGACAAGCACTGGGTGCCGGTGATAAAGAACGGGCAAAACATCTCGGTTCAATTTGTCAACGAATAGGATTTATCATTTCCATTGGGCTGACGATTTTTTTGTTTTTCGCCGGAGAATGGATTTTTCGTCTCCATTCACAAAATCCCGAGATTATCAAAAACGGCACCATGATTTCCCGTTTCATTATGGTTATCGTGCTGGCACAAATTTCACAAATTATTTTCGGCGGTTGTTTGCGTGCCGCAGGCGATGTAAAATATACGCTCTTTGTTTCAATCATCAGCGTTATGATTATCCGGACAGCCGTTACGTTTTTACTGACCGGATATTTTCAACTCGGTCTCATCGGGATTTGGTGCGGCGTTTTATCCGATCAAGCATCGCGTCTTCTCTTTATGAGTGTGCGATACAAGCAGGGCAAATGGGTTCATATTAACATTTAAAACCGAGCTATGAAAAATAAAATTTTCTTTGTTGTTTTACTGCTTGTAACGCGGTACGGCTTTTGTGATAACGAAAATCGTACGGTACATATTTTCGTTCAACCCTGCGACGGGGTACAATTTTTTATTGATGGAACGGAAGTGAAGTATAAAAAAATTTTGCAGGATAAAACGCTCGGTATGTTCGAAGCAAATATTCACCGCGATGCACGGGAACTTCGCATTGAAAAAACGGGTTATCAACCGAAAATATTTTTTTTACAAAAAGAGTTTTTTCTCTACGATTATGAGTTTTGCATTTCACCGAGATCTTTTTCATTGCAGCGGAAACACCGCACCAAGCCATACACGATTTTTATTGCACTTGATAAAATAAATTCGCGCTGCTGTTTTGTCAATGCATTTGATTGCGCTTCAAAACCAAAAAGCCTTTCGTTTATTAACGAAGACACACTCATCATTCCGCTTTTGGACGATGAAGGCTTTCAAGTGATGGATATCAAAAACGGAACGACACGCTTAATTCGCCCGCCTGAAAAATATGCAAAGCAGCGCGGCTTTGTTGAATCACTCTATCTCAAACACAAAGAAGAAATCTGGGTCAGCCAAATGACCACCGCGTGCGTTCATGTTTTTTCCGCACAGGATTTTTCGTATATCACCACGATTCAAAGTTCGGGCAGCTGGAGCAAAGTGCTCGCGTATAATCCGGTTACGAATGACGTATATCTTTCAAATTGGCTTTCAAAAAATATCAGCGTAATTGATCCGGATACTTACCGCGAAAAAAAAGTAATTCCGCTTTCCCGTGTTCCGCGTGGGATTGAAGTTTCCGCTGACGGCACTACACTGTACTTTGCCGAGTTCGAAGATGCAAGCGGCGCTTCGACCGGACACGTGTTAAAATTTTCGCTTGAAGACGTTGCGGTAAAAAAATCACTGGGCGTCCGCGGAGCGAAGCGGCACTGCGTAAAAGACGACAAGCGTAATTTACTATACGTGTCGGATATGAGCAAAAAAATTATTGAAGTGTTTTCGCTCGTTGATGATTCGCTTGTTGCAACAATTCCGGTGTATGATAACCCGAACACCATCGTATTAAGTTCCGACAAGCGGTACCTCATCGTATCGTGCCGCGGACCGAACAATCCCGATAAAGGCTATTTGTACGCAGGGTACCGCATGGGACAAGTGTACATCATCGATACACAAAATTTTAAAACATGCGATATCATCGAAGGCGGTAACCAACCGACCGGCTTGGCATTTTCACCGGACGGAAAAACGTTTGCCTTTTCCGATTTTTTAGATGCGAGAATTCGCATTTACGAACTTAAATGAAAAAGCGCATATCTTTTTCCAGCATCAAATCTTCATGATACGCAAAAATATATGAACCAACCATTGCGGTGAACGCATCAATTGCGGTTGCAATCGAACCGAGAAAAAACACTGACGACTTTAAAATGAGATATCCCTGTTCATACACGCTTCCAAAAAAAAGACAAATACTCGCAAGTGCAATATACGTGCCGCCCTTTGAAAACTGTCCCAAAAAAAGCGAAAATGCAACCGATAAAAGCAGCAGCCACAAAAGCGACTGCATTCCCATGCTGTTGCTTGAGTAGGATTTAAAGATAATTAAAAAACTGACGCTTAAAACCATTGCACTTCCCGGTCGTGCAAAAATCGTCAACAACGGCGTTGCAACGTTTGAAACGCGACGGCGTATTCCCAAACTTTCGTGACAGTGTCGCAGATTTGTAACGAAGGCGGTGTTTGCATCGCCGGAAAAAAATGCAACCATAAATGTTGCCAACGCTGCAAACAAAACTTTATAGGGATTCACTTCTTTACAGCTGAGCTTGATAATCAACGGAAAAATACCGAAAAATAGAACGAGTAAATCAATCGTCAACAAGATAATCATATCGGTGAAAAATCCCGTCTGCACCATAGCCGAAAATTGCAATGTCCATGACGCGGTGATTGCGATCATTAAAATTGCATAAAAGTCCACAAACAAAACAACAACGCTATACGCGACGCGTGCAAATGAATCAAACACCGTCAACGTATGTTTTGAAAATTGCTTGTCGATTGACGCGGCGCCGATACCGGCAAAAAATGCAAAGGCGCAAATCGGAAGCATAAACACCGTTTCCGTAAAAGACTGAAACGCACTTGACGGAAAAATCGCAGACAAATAGTTGGTCAGACGAAATTCCGGAAGCGTCACGGCGTTTTCAACCGAAATAGGAATGCGAGACGGATTTGCAATAAAAAATGAAACAATACCGGTAGCGGAAAAAAGAATTGCCGCTGCAACGGAAAACACAAAACAAAACAGCAAGAGCCGAATCAGTTTTTTGCTTTCCGCTAGATTATACACGCCAAGTGCAAACCCAAAAAACAAAATGGGATATGCCGCATATCGACCGATTTGCAAAGCCCAATCGGATAAAAACGTAATCACTTGCACAAAAACCGTATTCGAGTTTCCGGCGACGATCGTAAACACAATGCCAAGAATAATGCCGATTAAATATTTAAACCAAACTTTCATAGTACGATGAAATTATAATCAAAGCAGTAAAAATTGCAAGAGCGGCAACGTAAAAAATATAACAAAGCGAACAGCGTACATTACATTTTAAAACTTTCGCCGAGATAAATTTTACGGGCAATCTCAGAGTTCAGAATCTTTTCGCGGTCGCCGCTTTCCACCACTTGCCCCGCATTGATGATATACGCCCTATCGGTAATTTCCAACGTATCGCGTACATTGTGGTCGGTGATTAAAACACCGATTCCCTGCTGTGACAAATGTGAAATAATTTTTTTAATATCGTGAATCGCAATCGGGTCAATCCCCGCAAAGGGTTCATCCAACAATAAAAACTTCGGCTCAATCGCGAGGGCGCGAGCAATTTCCGTGCGGCGGCGTTCTCCGCCCGATAAACTATAAGCCAACTGTTTTCGCTTTCCCGTAATACCGAACTCCACTAATAATTTTTCCAGCATTTCTTTCCGTTGTGTCTTAGTAAGATCAGCGCGGGTTTCCAAAATCGCATAAATATTCTGCTCCACCGTGAGCTTTCGAAAAACGGACGCTTCCTGCGGTAAATACGAAATCCCGAGCTGTGCCCGCCGGTACATTTCCAACGCGGTAATTTTTTGACTATCCAAAAATACATCACCGGAGTTCGGACGATAAAAGCCGACAATCATATAAAACGTCGTTGTCTTGCCGGCTCCGTTCGGTCCCAACAAGCCGACAACTTCGCCCTGCCGCATATTGAATGTAACATCAATCACAACTTTCTTTTTACCGAACTGCTTATTTAATCCCCTGATAGAAAGTACTGAAACCGGTCGATCATTTGTTTTCAACGCTTCTTCAACAAAAACTTTTGTATCAGGTGCAGGCAGAAAAAGAACTTCCGTATCGGGAGCCGACAGTAAAAGCCGTTTATCGTTTGTGTCATATTCAATCATTTTTTATCCTTTTCAACTTTTTCATCCTTTTCAACAAGGTTACCTTTTACCGTTCCCTGTAAATCTATTTTGTCGGTTTTCAAGTTAATCGTAATACGATCTGCAAAAAAAGTATCATCCTTGTTCGTAACGTGCGGTTTTCCGAGTAAGTTAACAATTTCGTTTTTTCGATTATAGAGTGCAAATATTGATTTGCATTTTGTGTCTTTTCGTTCAATCGAAACGTCAAACTTAATAATCATTGTTTCGGTTTTTTCGTTGTACAGCGCATACCCGCAAGTAATAATCGTATCATTCGCTTTATCGATAAATTGTACATTACCGGAAAATTCAGAGATTTTTTTTTCGCGATTATATTTGAGTACATCAGCGGAAAACGTAAATTTGTTTTTAATGCTTTCACCTTTTACGGTTCCGCTTGCCGTTATATTGGTAAAATTTTTTCCAAAAAGTTTAATGGAATCGCTTTCAATTTTTATATCTTCGGTAGTTACCGTGGCATTGCCTAAAAGCTCCGTCGTTGTATTATCCGAATTTGATGAACCGGACATACGATCGCTTGAAAATTTTATCGTATCCGCAAAGACAAACGGTAGCAATAAGTAAAAAGAAATTCCCAATAAAAGTTTTTTTGCATTCATGTTTATTCACCGCCGGGAACAGATTGTTCATTTTTGTTTGGCATTTCATCCGATCCTTCAGATTCATCTTTCTCTTCATTTTTTAATTCAGAGCTACCGTTCACCGCCTGCGCAAGTTGAAACTTTTGCGAAAGCGTATTCGCTGAAAAATTCGTACCGGTAATTACCGTATTGTCATCCGATTGAACGCGTACCGTTTCACCTTCGACACCGTACAACATATTTTCATTTTCGTCAAAAAAAAGATTCGCAGCTGCAATCGTAAGTTTTTCTTTTTTTGTTTGCACAAAAACATTGCCGCCCAAAAAGTACTGTTTTTGCTTTTGCAATAAAAGCGCCGTACCGGCACTCGCTTTAAGTTCCGCTTCCTTGTTGTCATTGAACTGTACAATGTATACGTTCTCACCGGCAAAGATTTCTTTACTCGGATAACTTTCCAAACGCTGCGCCGTTACCAAGAATTTTTCTTTTGCATTTTCATACCGTTCAATATGCGCGTTCTCAAAAACAATTTTCGGTGTGTCGGCTGAAAAATCATTTTGCGCTGAAAATGAACAACTGAAAAATAAAACGGCAGCGATACAAAGTACAATACTCATTGAAGTAAATATCCTCTATTAAAAAATTTTAAACTTTTTAATTTCATCATCCAGCTCGGTAATACGTTTATTGTTTTCCGTATTGGCAATCGTGAACATTTGTAAACGCTGTTCACCAAACGCCGAATCAATCTGACTCGAAATCAATTTTGCATTTAGTTTTTCACGTGCATCCGTTATTTTTATAGTCATTTTTATCATTATCGGTCAAAACTGAAAAACATTCAAGGAGCCACTAATATTCCGATTTACCGCTTTAATTCGTTGCGGTATTTATTCACTGTACGGCGGGATAACCGGATTCCTTCCGCATGCAATTTTTCCGTGATTGCCGCATCGGTCAGCTTCGGATCGGTTTCAAGTAAGTTTTGTATAATCGCTTTTACGGCATTTTTGCTAACTTGATTAGTTTCCGCTTTTCCAAAAGTTGAAACTTCCGAACTGAAAAAAAACGCCAATTCAAAAACGCCCCAATCGCACTGTAAATATTTTCCGTTCACCGTCCGCGAAATCGTTGACGGACTGACATTCAATTCATTGGCAACATCCGTTTGCGTCAACGGCTCCAAATACGCCGTTCCTTTTTCAAAGAATTTTTTTTGGGTGAGTAAAAGAACGGCGGCAACTTTCAACATTGTTTCACGCCGGTAATTTAAACTTTCAATAAACTGATTCGCTTTTTGCAGGGCATCTTTCAACTGTTCGTTTTGTTTTACCCCGTTGTTTTTTTCCCGAAATATACTCGACACCTGCAACACAGGAATTTCCACATCATTGAGTTCCGCTTTAAAACCGTCCTCCGTTTTAATAATAAAAATTTCAGGAACGGCAAAAGCCGTTTGGCTACTTGAAAACTTTTTACCGGGATGTAAATCGAGCGTTGCAATACATTCTAAAATTTTTTTTGAATCATTAAACGTGAGAGAAGCATAATCACCGCCAACTTTTTTTAATTCGGTAAAAAAATTTGTTTTATTTCCGACTTTAAAAAGCGCTTGATGATTTTGTAAAATATCAATCACATAAAAATAAATTTTGTCGTCTGTAATTTTTTCCGAAAATAAAACTTCCGCTTGACAAGCAAGTGAATCAAGCTCGTTATCCGTGCAGCAGCCGACGGGTTCCAGCCGCTGAATATTGGCACATATTTTTTTTGCAGTTTCTCTACTGATCGTGTCTTCCCGATTTTGATTAAAGAGCGGCAAAAGCTCATCGAGTTTTACAATCATAAAACCGGATGCGTCAAGATTTTGAATGAGCAGTTCGCCGAATGCACTTTCATTTTTTGCGAGCGGAAGTAAACGGAACTGTTTTAACAAATGCGTTTGTAAACTTTCACCGCTATCGGGAATGCTTTCCAAAAAACTTTGATGCGCGTCCGCAGCGTTTTGATTTTTGTGCTTTATGGTTTCATAATTTTTTTTATTTTGCCTTCGGTGCATTTTTTCTTCGCTGCGGTCTTCGGCGACTTCAAGCGTAGGATTCGAATCGAGTTCCCGTAAAATCGTTTCACGCAATTCAGTTGTCGGCAATGCCAACGTATTTATCGATTGTAAAAGCGCTTGCGATAATGTTTGTGTTTGTTTTTGTTCAAAACCGATTCCAAGATTCATAAGTGCCCGTTCCGTACTCGTTACTGAAAAAAGTTTTTTAAAAATGCGGAATCCACATCGGAAGGCATTGTCCATTCTCCGCGCGGCGACAAACTCACCGGCAAAACGGCAACTCCTTCCGGTGAACACGACCGTTTAAACTGATTAGTAAAAAATCGTTTAAAGAATGTTTCAGCGGTCTTTTCAATATACAGACGGGAATACACACCGGCAAACGCATGTTCCGCTAAAAAAACAATTTTTTCTTTGGTAAAATGATTTCGTACAAAATAAAAAATAAAAAAATCATGCAAAGCGTAGTCTCCGAGAATCGTTTCGGTTTTTTGTGAAATTACATTATCGGAATTTGCCGGTAACAGTTCCGGACTCACCGGTGTTTGCAAAATATCGATAATCGTTTTAGAAAAAATCTTTGCATTGCCGCTTTTGAAAAGAGAGGCATTGTTTGCAAAAATTTTAAGCGCAGCACGCAAAACCGTTTTCGGTACACTTGCTGCGACATTGTACATCGAAATATGATCGCCTGCAAAAGTTGACCAACCGAGTGCAATTTCCGAAAGGTCACTTGCCGACACAACAATGCCGCCGCAGCGGTTTGCTTTGTCCATCAAAACTTGCGTGCGCTCGCGGGCTTGTGCATTTTCAAAGGTTGTATCCTGCATAGTATAATCGTGCGAAATATCTTTGAAATGGCTTTTCACCGTTTTGGAGATATCGATAATTTCGTAGCGACATCCAAGATTTTTCGCGAGCGTTATTGCGTTTGTTTTTGTACGACCGGTAGTGCCGAAACACGGCATCGTAATTGCGTACACATTTTCGTTCGGTTTTCTCAAAAGCTGCATCGTCCGCGTGCAAACCAAAAGCGCAAACGTTGAGTCAATGCCGCCTGAAATTCCCAGTACCGTTTTATCCGTGCCGACGGCGGATAACCTTCGCGCGAGTGCCGCTGCCGTATAATCCAAAACTGCAATAAAAAAATTTTCTTCGTCGGCTGTATTTGTAACTGCGGGAAGGTACGGATTTTGTTTTACCGCATACTGCAACGCATCATTCGTTTGCTTTACGGTTATGCAAATCGGAAATGACGCTTCCGCAGTTTGCGTTTGCACAATCGGAAAATATGGAGGCACGCGTTTTTTTTCATAGCGCGCTCTGTTTTGTATGAGCTGCACATCGGCGTCCGAAACCGCAAACGGCGAGCAGGTAAAATCAACGATCCGATTTTCCGCGCTATCATCGGATGTTTTTTGCGAAGCGGAAAATATATTTTCAAATGCAAGTGCTTGCCCGTTTTCAAAGATACCGCAGTCGCCTAAAAAAATATGCTCGCCACTTGACTCCCCGCTTCCTGCATTTGCAAAAAGCACAATCGAATTTTGCATGCGGGAAAAACTTTGTACCGCTTCCTGAAGTGATTGCCCCGCAAAATTCGGGAGTGCAGCCGGTAAGAGCAACACATCGGTTACTTCACGGCGCACGCCGGTACGGAGTTCGCGGGTACTTACAAAACGGAATGAAAACCGCTGCAATACGGAGCCGTTTTTTACCGTGCAGTAAAAAGGAAAATTTCCGAAGCGTATTTCGTAATCAACGCCAAAAAGAAATTGCAGATTTTTCTCGTTTCCGACGTATGGGCGGAATTGGGGAAGCTCCGAATTTAAAGGAACAACCGCCAAAATTTTTCCGCCGGAAATTAAAACCTGCGTACTGTAAAGCGTTCCGTCAACGGTGAGCGGACAGCCGACAGAAAGCAAAACGGAAAAATTTTTCGACGCATCCGCAAGCAGCAGGAGAGCCGCACGGGCATTTTCTAAAAGCGCCGATGAAAAAAACATATCGCCGCAGGTCGCCCCCGTAAGGGAAAGTTCCTGCGTTAAAAGCAACGCGGCATTTTGTGTATCCGCTGCCCGTGCAAGGGGTTTTATTTTTTCAACATTCGTTGAACAATCTAAAAGCGATAAAGAAACGGATGCCGAGACAAACCGTAAAAAGCCGAATTCATTCATTGAAAAATCCTGTCGGTTATATTACTACAAAATTGAAAAAAAAATAAGAGCTTGATCGCAAACCAAGTCATTCGTTTTACCTTTACAAAATGTATCAAATACGCTAGAATGCAAGCCGGAGCGATTTTAATAATTTATGGCAGAACCGATACGAATACTTCACGCCGTTTCAAAAATGGATCGAGGCGGAATCGAAAATTTACTGATGAATATTTACCGCACGATTGACAGAACAAAAATACAATTTGACTTTTTGGATCACACAACGGAAGAAGGGGCATTTGACGAAGAAATTTATGAACTGGGCGGAAAAATATTTAAACTCAACAAATTATCTGCATCTTATTTTTTACAATACGGAAGCGACATAAAAAAATTTTTTGCGCAGCATCACGGATATCCCATCATTCATTCGCATTTAAATTTACTCAGTGCTTTTACGCTCAAATATGCTGCCGCTTCGGCGATCCCCGTTCGAATTGCGCATAGTCACAATAATATGATTCTCAACACCGGTTTGAAAAAAATAGTAAAACTTTATGCAAAAAAAAATATCAATAAATATGTAACCCATCGCTTTGCTTGTTCAAAGGAAGCGGCAATCTGGCAATTCGGACAATCATATTATGATAACGGTGACGTTACGATTATTCCGAACGGTATTGCGGTTGATGCATTTTCGTTTTCGGAATCGACGCGACAAAAAATCCGCACGGAGCTGGGCATCGATGAGCATACGTTTGTTATCGGACATTCGGGCGGCTTTCGACCGGTAAAAAATCATCGGTTTTTATTCGATGTGTTCAGCGGCGTGTATGCGCAAAATCATAACGTAAAATTATTGTTGGTCGGTGACGGTCCTTTAAAAAATGAGCTCATTGAGTATGCGGAGCAATTGCATATCCGCGACCGCATTATGATTACCGGAAGCGTCGGCAATGTGTATGACTACCTTTGCGCAATGGATGTTTTTATTTTTCCCTCGCTGTATGAAGGTTTGGGAATTTCCCTGATAGAAGCGCAAGTGTCGGGATTGCCCTGTTTGATTTCCGACACAATCAGTCGGGAAGCAATCATTTCCGATACCTGCACGGCTTTACCGCTACATGATAAAGCGCAGTGGATTTCGGCGATCATGAATAAGACAAATACAGAACTTCCAAAATCTCCGCATCGGCCGCTTCCGAAAAACAGTACAAAGTTTGATATAAAAACGGTAACAAAACAACTTGAAAATTTTTATCTTCGAACGTATGAACAATACACAAAAAAATAAGGAGCCTCTACTATGAAACAAAACTACACATTCGGCGAAGTACTCGCATCGTATCCGAAAGAAAAAAGAAAAGCGGACGGAATGCTTACGCGGCTTATATATCGTCCGGCATCTTTTCCGTTAGCGTGGCTCGCACTCAATATGCACTTGTCCGCCAATGCGGTAACGTATCTCAGTATCATCTTTTGCATCGCCGGTTTTATATGTAGCTTTTTCTCCGCGACTGCCGTACAAATATGCGGAATATGCTGCTTTTTTGTTTTTGCCGTTCTCGATTGTGCAGACGGAAATATGGCACGAACGCTGAAAAACAAAAACGAACAGCGCAGCAATGCACATTTCGGCAGCTGCGTTGATGCAATCGGCGGGTACTGTGCTTACACGGCAATACTGTTCAGTATGGGAAATTCTTCGCAACTTTTTCCAGCGCCGTTGTATCTCACCCCGTTGTATGTTGCAGTCCTATCATCGTCGGCAAATTTGCTGATGCGCATTATTATGCAGGCATATAGAAACGCCGCTCAAGTCGATATGAAAACGGCTGCAGGAAAATCAAAACGTTTGAGCGAAGAAATCGGAATCACCGGCTGGATGCCCGTACTCTACCTTCTCGGGTATCTTTTCGAATTTTTACCGTATATCATTTATCTGTACGGTATCGTTTATTGCGGTGGTTGTTTTGTTTCCGTATTAAAAGTGATTCGGAGAATCGAAAAAACCGCCGGCTAAAAATAGCCGTTCTCTTGCGCCCACTTGACCGCAAACCGAAATTAGGGTACAATACCGTATCACGTTCAAGAATTGAGGTTTAACTTTATGGATTATTATAAATTTACGGTAAAAAACAAACTGCGTTCCCACGAAGGATTGAAGGCGCAACTCCATCGTGCCGGTTTTACATATATCAATGACGTTGAAAAATATGAAATTTATTGTTTATTGGGGTCTCTTTCATCGGAAGAAGAAGCGGCTTTAAAAAACTTTTTGTTTTGCGATAAAATTGTGGAAACCTGTGCACGAAAAGGCGAAACAAAAATCGTGCAATCATCCGGTGCGGTTACGCTGGAAGTGATGTTAAAACCGGGCGTAACCGACACGCAGTCGCGAGAAGCCATGCGGGGAATTACCGAAATGGGGTTCCGCAACGTCAAGGAAATTACGAGCGGCACCGGCTATTATATTTCAGGCGTATCCGACGAAGCACAAAAAGAGCAACTCGCAAAATTTTTATGCAATGATGTTATACAATATTATGCGTTCGATGATGCGGTGCCGCAATTTGTGTCGTGTCAAACCGCCGAACAAAAAGCCCTCGGCGCCGTTGTGGAAGAATTTGATATTGCAAATATGAGCGACGAAGAACTCATCGCATTTTCGAACGAAAAAAGCGCCGCGCTGGATTTGCGGGAAATGCAAAAAATCCGCGATTACTACCAACGCGAAAAACGCACGTGCACCGATGCGGAGTTTGAAACTATCGCGCAAACATGGAGTGAACATTGCGTGCATAAAACGTTTAAAGCGTGTATCAAAATTGACAGCACCGATGAAACCGTCAAAAAGAATTATCCGAATCTTGAAGTGAGCAATGTTTTAAAAACATATATAAAGAAAGCAACCGATGAAATTAATACGGATTGGGTGGTGTCGGCATTTGTCGATAATGCGGGAATTGTTACCCTCAATGATTCATTCGATGTTTCATTCAAAGTGGAAACGCACAATCACCCGTCGGCGATTGAACCGTTCGGCGGGGCGAACACCGGTGTCGGCGGCGTTATCCGCGATGTCATGGGCGTTTCAGCTCGTCCTTTCGCCGTAACCGATGTGCTGTGTTTTGGCAATCCCGAATTGCCGTACGACAAAGTCCCCGCCGGAAGTATGCATCCGAACGAAATTATTGCGGGCGTGGTAAACGGCGTCAGCGATTACGGCAACAAGATGGGAATCCCAACGGTAAACGGCGGCGTGCATTTTGCGGAAGGCTATACAACGAACCCGCTCGTATATTGCGGCTGCGCCGGTATTGCGCCGAAGGGCGTTCATACAACGACACCGCAGGTCGGCGATCATATCTTTACGGTCGGAGCGCCGACCGGACGCGATGCAATTCGCGGTGCTACTTTTTCCTCAATGATTGTCAACGCCAGCACGGGAACGGTTGCAGGTTCTGCCGTCCAAACGGGCGATCCAATTGTCCAAAAAAAAGTGTGCGAATTACTGGAACTGGTCAGCAAACGCGGACTGTATTCGGCAATCACGGACTGCGGCGCGGGCGGTTTTTCATCGGCAGTCGGTGAAATGTCTTCAAAACTCGGCTGCGACGTTGATTTAACCGATGTTCCCGTCAAATACGAAGGCTTAACCGCTTGGGAAATTTGGGTTTCGGAATCGCAGGAGCGTATGGTACTCGCCGTTCCCGAAAAGCATATTCCCGAATTTATAACATTATGCAATTTTTGCGAAGTTGAATATTTTGATTTGGGAACATTCACCGGAGATGCGATATTAAAAGTTCGCCGCAACGGAAAAACCGTTATCAATTTGGATTGTTCGTTTTTACATTCAGGTCCGCCTCAAAAACAGTTAACGGCAAAACCGTATACGATGAAAAAATCCTACCCCACATGCGGTGACATAAAAATCGATACCGCGTTAACCGCTTTACTTTCCGACCTTGCAATTTCTTCGCGTGAGCGGGTCGTACGGCTTTACGACCATGAAGTGCAAGGCGGAACTTTGCTGCGTCCCTATGACGGCATAACCTTTGAAGGACCTGCCGACGCGGCGGTCGTGCAGCCCCGCGAAGTTGAAGGCAACGTTGCGGTCGCGCTTTCCAATGCGCTGCATTTTCGCGCAAGTGAATTCGGGACGTATCAAATGACACAGGCGACTATCGATGAAGCGGTACGCAGCGCGGTTGCGGTCGGTGCCGATCCCGATCGAATCGGAATTTTGGATAACTACTGTATGGGAGATCCGAAACGCAGCGAAGTTATGTGGGATTTAATTGAGTCCGCGCGGGCTTGTTACGATACGGCAAAACTTTTTAAAACACCGTTTATTTCGGGAAAAGATTCCTTTAATAATGAATATTTAACGGCGGACGGAACGCGTGTTGCAATTCCTGCATCTCTTTTAATTTCAGCGATGGGGATTGTGCCGAATATTGCGTACGTGCCGGGTGCCGATTTAAAAAAAGCGGGAAACAATTTGTACTTGCTTGGTGAAAGCGATTTTCAGTTCGGAGCTTCCGTGTTTGCGGAAAAATTCGGCGTGCCGAAAAACGCGGTTGTGCGGTTTACCCGCATGTCCGAAAAAAACGCCGGCACCTACCAAAAGCTCCACGCAGCTATCGGACGCGGTTTAATCAAAAGCTGCCACGATATTTCTGACGGGGGGCTTTTAGTTGCCCTTGCGGAAATGTGCATCGGCGGTAAACGCGGGGCAACCGTAGAAACGGCAACGCTTTTGCACGCGGTCGATTCCGATGAGCTTCGAGCGTTATTCGGAGAAACGTGCGGCTGCTTTATCATTGAAGCATCCCCTGCCGACGAAGCGGCTTTACAACAAATCTTTGCCGGAACACCGCTCGTTAAAATCGGCTCGGTGAGTGAAAACCTTGCCCTTACGGTTAACGCCAAAAGCGGTACGGTTTCCGTTCCTTTTGCGGAAATACGCAAAGCCTATACAACGGCTCGATTTTAGCGGGTTGCGCACGATGCGGCAGTACAAGCGGTATTCATACGAAGATCAAATTTTATGAATACCGCACGCGCAAACCGAACCGATATAAATGATAGCAACTCTTATTTTGATTCAAAGGCGTGGTCGCTTAGCGGGAACATCAGCTCGCAGACAAACACGCCTTCTTCGCTTTGGCGGTTTCGATATGCGCCGTATTTTTTTGCGATTTCGTCAATCCGGCTTAATCCGAAACCGTGATTTTTTCCCTTTTTTGTCGTAAAGAATTTTCCGCCGTGCATGTTCCGTTTTCCGGCGCAGGAATTGGTAAACGAAATGTAGAAGTTTTCATTCCAATTCCAAATATACACTCTGATAAAACGCTGCGAAACATCTTCAAGCGTGAGACAGCCTTCGATCGCATTATCAAAAAGATTTCCGATAATTACGCAAAGCTCCAAATCGGAAATCGGTATATTTTTAGGAACGGCGGCTTTTATGTTCAACGCAATATTTCGTTCCGCCGCAAGCGCCGCTTTTGTATTTAAAATTGCATCTCCCATCATATTTCCGGTTTTAATCACCGTATCGACTTTTACCATATCATCGCAGAGCGTGTCCAAATAGGCATTCAGCTCATCATAGTTTTGAAGTTCAAGGTATGCGTTCATGACTTGCAGATGATTATGAAAATCGTGTTTCCAACCGCGCATTTTTTTATAAATGCCGTCAACGTCTTCGTAGTATGTGTGCATTAAGCTGTTTTGAAAGTTGTCAAACTTTTGTGCGGTCAACCGTTTTACCAAAAAATATTCGCCCATGAGAAGAGCGACAACTATAAACGCAGCTAATGCCCAAATCATTCTTGTTCCTTTATTATATGATAGTTGATAAACCGCTCATTCACGTTTTTATATTCGCGGCGACTAATCGTAATTTTTGAACCGTCTTCCATAAAAAGAAATTCTTTTTGAATTTGTCGTATCAATGAAATATTGACGATAAATGCGCGGTGCGTTTTTACAAAGTATGTTGTACCGAGCATTTTTTCAATATCGGATAAAAGCATTCGCGTGATGTATGCTTTATTTTTTGTTTTTATGTTTAGGTTATGCGCAATCGATTCGACAAATATAATTTCATCACAAAATATTTTTACCTTTTCATAATTCGAAGAGATAATAATAAAAGGGGGGTGTTCATTTTGTTTTTCCAAGGCTTTGGTTAAACAGGAAAACAATTTTTCTTTTTTCACCGGTTTAATAAGATAATTAATCGCTTCAACTTCATAACCTTCCGCAATATATTCGGCAGCTCCGGTAATAAAAATAATCGACTGTCCGCGATCCAGCTTCCGCACTTTTTTTGCAAGTTCAATTCCATTCATGCCGTGCATCATCACATCTAAAAGAATAATATTCAAATCTTTATTATCTTCAAACTCAAACAAAAAGTTTTCGGCGGAAGTAAAAATGCACACCCGTACTTCTGCAAACTTTTCACAGGCCCAACTATTAATATATTTTTCGATGCACTTTGCCTGAACGGCATCATCTTCAACAATTGCAATAGATACCATTTCACTCCTGATCGTATTTGTTTCATTATACATTTTTTTCGTTTTTATACAAAGAGCAAAACGTCAGTTTAATCACCGCAGACTTGTCTTGCCGTTGAAAAATAAGTATAATGCTTCCAATGAATGTACGCGAGCATTTACACGAAGTTGCATTAAAAGCCCCGATGCAAAGCGGTGTTTATTTTTGGAAAGATGAACACGGAACGATTATTTATGTTGGCAAAGCAAAGTCGCTTAAAAATCGTCTACTCTCATACTTTGCAAAAAACAAAGATGTAAAAACGCGTATTTTGGTTTCACGTGCTTGTGAATTGGAGTACATTGAAACGAAAACAGAATACGAAGCACTCCTTTTGGAAAACACGCTCATCAAAAAACATAAACCGAAATACAACATTTGTTTAAAAGACGGGAAAACATATCCGGTGATAAAAATCACCAATGAAAAATTCCCCGCTATTTTTAAAACGCGCACTTTAAAAAATGACGGCTCCTTTTATTTCGGACCGTTTCCCAATGTCTATGCCGTTGAAAGTTTTTTACAACTGGTAAAACAAAATTACACAGTGCGGCAATGCAAAGTTTTGCGAAAACGAAAATACCCTTGCTTATATTATCACATCGGACGCTGCACCGCACCTTGTTGCGGAAAAGTTTCCGAAGCCGAATACGCACAAGCAATCGATGAAATAAAAAATTTACTCACCAATGCGGACAGTATTGATGCGTTACAAAAAGAAATGCAGAAAGCGGCTCAGGCGTTGGACTTTGAAAAAGCGAAACGGTTGCGTGACGGCATTCAATCGATTTTAGCGCTGCACAATCAAAATGTAGTTGAAGATCTCGACGAACATTCGCGGGACTATGTTGCTTGGGCGTGCGAAGGGGCGATGATCACCTTTGCCGTGTTAAAAATGCGGAACGGAAAATTGGTTGCGCGCGATATATACCGGACACAATCGTTGAAAGATGACAGCGAAGTTGTGCAGGAATTTTTGCCTATGTATTATCAAGATAAAAAAGAACTTCCGCGGACTATTTTTATTGCGACTGCACACAACAGTACAGCGACGCAGCAAAACGCTACGAACAGCCCGAACGCTGATGAAGGGTTTGCTATTCTCAACGAATGGTTTGAACAAAAACTTTCGGGTACCGTACGTCTCGTGCAGCTGCCGATTTTGTTAAAGCACCATTACCGTGAACCGGAAGCGGACGGCGCCTCTTTTGCCGCGGAACAAACCAAGCAGTATTTTTCGCAGGAGCTGCAAAAAACGGTTGCCGTTTCAAGCGATGATGCGCAACTTGCCGACCGCTTCGAAATGCCGCTTAAAGATTTTCGCCGTCATAGAGCAGCTCTCAGCATGGCGTATTTTAACGCCCACGAAGATGTAGTACGGCGCTTGCGTGAATACGGTGATTGGGCGGGCTTGGAAGAATTGAAAAAAGTTTTGAATTTGCCCGCTTTACCGATACGGATTGAGGGGTTCGACATCGCACACTTGGAAGGAAAATTTACCGTAGCAAGTTTAATTTCATTTAAAGACGGCAACCCCGACAAAAAAAATTACCGACTCTTTCGGTTAAAAACAACGGACGGCATCAACAACGATTACGCGTCGATGAAAGAAGCCGTTGCCCGCCGCTACACGCGGTTACTCAATGAACACGCCGAACTTCCCGATTTGATTCTCATTGACGGCGGAATCGGTCAGGTTAATTCCGCTCATGCCATTTTGTCGGCGTTAAAATTGGAAATTCCGGTTATCGGCTTGGCGGAAAAAAACGAAGAAATATTTTTTCCGCATACGGCAACTCCGCTGCGCTTGCCGCGGAAAAGTCCCGCACTTCGGGTTCTCCAACGGGTACGCGATGAAGCGCACCGCTTTGCGAACACACGGAATAAGCGCTTACGCGAAAAAGCCGAACTGACTTTGCCGTTTAATCAATTACCGCACGTCGGAGAAGTACGCGCAAAACGGTTGCTTAACCGATTCGGCTCGCTTGAAAGTCTTTCGCATGCGAGCGTGCCGGAAATTGCCGCAGCGCTCAGCGTAAGTGAATCGGTTGCCGATGAAATTTTACAGGCGAGTAAAAATATTTCATAAATAATGGGGTTATTCAACAAAACGAATGTTCAACGAAAGTTTCAAGTTTGAGAATCGCCGCAGTAACTTCACTTTTATTTTCTAAATCAACGACGCGGTTTTGAGGAATTTTCTTAAAAAAAGTTTCTTGGCGTTTTGCATACCGCCGCGTGTTACGTTTTATCAACGCTTTCACGACTTCGGGGTCGGCACTCAACGGCGCTTTTTCGTTCACCGTAAAAAACTCGCGGTATCCGATTGCTTTCATAATGGGACTTTCCGCTGTGTAGCCTTTCCGGTACAGCGTTTCAAACTCCTCGCACAAGCCGCCGGCAAACATTTTATCAACCCGCCGTTCAATACGGCGATAGAGCGTTTCACGCGAGCGGGTGAGCGTTAAAATCAAAAAGCGGTACCGGCTGCGCAGCTCGGTTGAAAGTTCGAAACTGCTCAGCGGTTTCTTTGCCGTTTCATACACTTCCAAAGCGCGTAAAACGCGGTAGTGGTCGCGTATTTGTATCCGTGACGCACTGACCGGATCGCACTTCTGTAACTGCTCAAACAATGCGGTTTCGCCGAATTGCTGCAATTCAGCTTGCAGGCGCTTCCGCACCGCTTCATCTGCCGGCGGCGTTGCCGGTAAACTCAGTAAAAAATTTTTAAGAAAAAATGCGGAACCGCCGAGCAAAACAGGAACACGCCCGCGTTCAAAAATATTTTCACATGCCGCATCCGCTTCGCGGACAAAATCGCTCACAGAAAATTCCTGCGAGCCTTCGCGGATACCAACTAAATGGTGCGGAACTTCCTGCCGTTCTTCCGCCGTCGGACGGGCGGAGGCAATGAGCGACTCGCGGTACACTTGCACGGAATCGGCATTGATGATTTCACAGGTTCCCGCCAAACCGCTTGCCGAGTTGCGTCCGAAAACTGAAACCGCAAAATCGGTTTTACCGCAAGCGGTTGCACCAAAAATAACAATTGCGGGAATCGGCTCGTCGGTTTTAGACAAGTTACATCGAATCCTGAGCGATTTGGTATTCGACTTCGTGGGTAAAAATCTCTTTTGCCGCTTCGGATACCACGTTTACCTTGACATCAATTTCATCGGAAGCCTGTAGTGATGCAAGCTGTTCCGCCCGTCTGGTCGCCGCACAGGTAATTTCGTAAATATTATCTTCATATTCAATTAAGTTTTGCAGTGGAAAAATCATACCGCCATTGTACTCAAAAACAAAAAAAAGTCAACTATATCGTTTTTATCCAACGACATACCGTTTATTTAAAAACCGATCTTCGCGGTGCTTTCATCACCGCCGTTTTTCTTATCGTGTTGAATTTTTTTAAGCTCATGCAAAATATACGCCGCATCGATTTTTTCGCTGTCGGTAAACCGAATCCGACTTGCCAAAGTGCCGAAATCGCCCGGCGTTACCGTTTCAAATCGCGCGAGTTCTTTGACCTGCGTTTTTGTAAAATGCCAATCCTTAAAATATTTTGTAAGCAACATTTGAATACCGTCTTCCTCAAGCGGCTTAAATTCAACCAAAACATGAAAACGCCGGTTCATCGCAGAATCCATAATCTTTTTTAAATTTGTCGTACAAATAAAAATACCGGAAAACTCTTCCATTTGCGTTAAAAGTTCATTCACCTGCGTTACTTCCCAACTGTTCTTTGCCGTGCTTCTATCCTGAAAAAAAGAATCGGCTTCATCTAAAAGGAGAATCATATCTTTCCGGTCGGCTTCCTCAAAAGCCGCGGCAATATTTTGTTCCGCAACGCCGACATACGGCGAAAGAATATCGCTCGCCCGCTTCAAAAGAATTTTTTTACCGGTCTGCATAGCGATATATCTCACAAATTCCGTTTTGCCGGTGCCGCTCAATCCGTAAAAGAGCAGCCTGATTCCGTTTTCACTCCCCTTATGTTTTTCGCTGAACCGCTTCGCATTTTGAATCATCTCCACGACCGTATCGGGCGCTACGGACGTATTCAAAACAGCCACATCATAACTCGCTTTGACGGTTTGCCGCATTTTTGTTTTTCCCGCAATGAGGAGCGAATTTTCTTTCAGTACGGTTTGGGCAAAATCAACGAGCGTTTCATCATTCATACCTTCAAAGTTTTTGAGTACCGTTACCACATTGTCGATAGAAGCGCCGGTTACATCGTACTTTTCAAACAAATCCAAAATTTGATTTTTTATCGTATCCGTTATATTGACCTCTGAAATTTTTGAAGCCGCAATTTTTCGAAGCTGCTCGGTTGTCATCGCTTCAAACTTCAAAGAAAAATTAAACCGGCGGCGCGTTGACGTATCCATTTGCGCGGTTGAATTTACAATCCAAATAATTTTATTTTTGCTTTCTTCGAGCATTTTGTTCATGCTCGCTTTGAGTCTGCTCGGCACCGTACCGAAAAAAGTGAACATATCTTTTGTTTTGAGCAACGTGTCCGCTTCGTCTATTATTAAAAGCGAATTTTCACGATTCAGCGAAAGTAAGCAATTCAATTTCCCAATAATATTTTCTTCAAATGAATCCTGTAATTCGGCTTCATTTTTGAAAATGAATGCTTGCAAGTTTGTTTCCTTTGCAATCATTTTCGCATATTGGGTTTTACCGCTCCCCGGTTTTCCGTACAATAAAATCGAAACGGGGTTTTTGCCTTTGAGCAGCTGCTTAATGATTGTGGTTGATTTTTCCGGAACGTTAAAAGACTCCGCAGCGTAACTATCACTGACATCCGCTTTTTTTAATAAATCGGAAAAAAATAATTCCAAATCACGATGTTTTATACATTCAGCAATATCAGTATCAATTATACCGTCAGAATCCACAAAACCGTAGCGCCTGAGTTTACCGTCGGAACGTAAAATTTGATCCAGTTTTTTTCCCGAAACCTCCAACACTTCTTCGTAGTAAAACTTGAGCCGTATATCCGATGTATCCACCAAATGACTCAATTCATAGTTTGATCCAATGCGGAATTGCATTTGTAAAAAGCGTAATTCCAAATCGGAAAGTGCAACCTCGTCATATAAAAACTGCATATCGGAAAGATCATCAATCGCATTATATATCGATTCGTCCAACGGCTGTGATGTGTTCAAATTCTCCGTCGGATTATTTAACAGCAAAAAATTATAGACGAGACGTGCGAAAAACTTTTCATCCTCAAGCGAAATACAACGGATAATGTTTATATTTTCTTTGGTAATATTCCGGTTTGAAAAATCCCTCAGTAAACTTATATCTTCCGCAAAAGAGCGCGCCCATTTTTGCTGCCGCATTTTTTCATTCATCCGCACCTGATGCAGCGCTGTTGTATGTTCTTCAGCAGCAACCGTGAGCAAGCCTTTTTCTACGTATTCGTCAACCGCTTTTTCGGCAAATGCGTAAATCGCTTCGGTTTTCTTGAGGCGTTTTGCCAACTTCATAAAAAAGTTAAAACAATCTTCCAAATCAACATCATAACTCAGAGCCAAAAATTTGTAAAAGTAATACGCGGTTATATAACATTCGGAAAGCGGCAATTCGGAAAATTCTGCTCCGACAGTATTACGGTGATTAAAAGCAAAACGCTGACGGCGTCTTGACATAGCAACTCCTTAAAAAATAGAGAATTTATTTTGCAAAACGGGAAACGCGTTCAAGCGAGAACCCGCCGACTACGAAACAAACAAAACCATATACTTTTATTGATGAGCGAACAGAAAAATAATTACCATCATATCTAATCGGAACACCGTTCAGACATAAATAGTTACGTTTTTTAAATAAAAATTTTTATACTATAGTTTTTTGCCGGTATAATTTTTGCCAAAGGAAACGCTGTTAAACGGCGTCAAGCCTTTAATCAGCGTTTCCTTAGCAGATACGATTTCATTTTGCAACCGCCGGCAAAGACACAAAAAGAGCAAATGTTATTAACTAAAGAATAGAAAAATAAATGACATCATGCTATAGTAGAGCAGCGCTCAGGCATAAAAGGTTGCACTTTTTTACTGAAATCGATTCGTTATTTTTTTGCATATTATCCTCCTTGCAAACTCCATTTCGAGAAAAAGCAAGGCACTTACCGTACGTTGATTTTTTATTCGGAAAAGTGCAATTGTTTTTCTTCGGCTCAGATCATCGTTTCGTCGTACAATACCATCAGAGCAACTTCTAAACTGCCGGAAGCTTTGCTGTATTCGCCGCCCGGTTGAACCATCGCTAAAGCTTCATCGTATTTACGTTCGCTGATTTTTTGTGCCACCGCGAAAAGCGCTTGCCGGAATGCCGCATGCAAGTCGACGCATTTTTCGTATGATGCGAGATGCGCATACTGCTTTTTTGCATTACCCCGTAACCAGTTGCCGACTTCATCGTTATTATCCGAAGCAAACGCCCCGATATCTTTGCGATTTTGAATGATTGAGATAAGCGCTTTGTTCCGTTCAGTATGCTTTCCAATAAGCGCCGCCGCATCAAAACGTATGAGATCGGTTTGACCGTCTGAAATCTTAAAGCGTTTTACTTCATCGACGACATTGGTAATGCTGACATTGTTGCAATGTGCAATTTCCGTGATTTCGCGGGCGGCTGTACTGATTTCATTGACGCCGTTGCTTATTTCGTTCATATTATCTTTGAGCTGCGCCGTTAATTGATCCAGCATTTGCATTTCCTGTTGAACACTGCGTCCGCCATGGAGCATTTCCTGCGATCCGTTTTTCACCTGTTCGGTAATGGCGCTGATGTTGTTAATTGCCTGATAGACATCGACACTGCCCTTACTTTGTTCCGCCATGGCAGCGGTGAGTTCCGCACTCAACTGATTAGCCTGCCCCGTTAAATCAAAAATATTGTTAAATTTTTCCGCAACGACAGCGCTCCCTTCAGTCAAGGCTTTAATTTTTTCCGTGAGCTGTTTCAGCGTACTCGTAATCGTTTTACCCTGCGAACTGCTTTCTTCGGCAAGTTTTCTGATTTCATCGGCAACCACCGCAAAGCCTTTTCCCGCCTCACCTGCATGCGCCGCCTCAATTGCCGCGTTCATCGCAAGTAAATTCGTTTGGCTCGCTATGGATTGAATAACGCTGCTTGCTTCCATAAGTCCGCCCGATTCTTCTGAAATCTGACGGGTAATTGCGTTTGAATCATCGATGGTTCGCTTTCCGATTTCGGTTGCATCCGCAAGCGTTTTAATAACGGTATCCGTTTTATTTAAAGCTTCCGTAACGCTGTTTACGTTTTCTACCATTTTTTCAATAGCGGCACCGGATTGCTTTACGCTCTCGGCTTGATTTTCAATACTTTTGTCCAGCTGTTCAATCGTACGGATAATTTCTTCCATAGTACTTGCCGTTTCCGTAACGCTTGCACTTTGACTGAGAGTTTGCTGAGTCACTCCGTCTATGTTTGCATCTATTTGGTTAATCGCTCCGGCTGCCGACATCACATTTTCAGAAAGTCTCGAACCGATTCGCTGCATCGTGTTTGTATTTGCTTCTATTGAGCGCATCGTCGTTTTTATTTTGGTAATGGTTTCATTAAAATATTGAGCCAAATCGGTAATTTCGTCGTTTCCGACAACCGGTAACCGGACGGTGAGGTCGCCGCTTCCGCTTGCAATATTTTTGAGAGCGGCTGCGGTTTTTTTCAACGGACGGGAAATGGAAGAAGTCATTCGCAAAGTGATAATAATCGCCGCGATAAAAATAACCACGGCGACCGGCAAAATTGCTTTAAAAATATTGGTCGTCATACGATTGAAATAGCTTGCCGGCAATATAATTCCCAAAGACCAGTTAGGACTGTTCGGAATCGGCGCATAACACATAAAAAATTTTTTGCCGTTTTCCGTGAACTCACGCATATTTTCTACGCCGGTAATCATTTCATCTCCGATAACGGACATACCCTGATAACCTTGATTATCCAAATCTTTTATGTTGAGATGCATCACTTTTTCAACATCGGGATAGGCAACAAAAACGCCCTGATTGTCAACAATAACACCGTAACCTTCGCCGTTAATACTGATATTTTCGGCAATGCTCGAAATGGATTTTCCCTCTACACCTGCGATCATAATGCCCTGATTTTTTCCGTTCGGGTCAACAACCGCATGCCCGATAATAATGAGTGCCGCATTGGTGGTCGCTCCGACAAAGGGATTTGTAATATAAAACGCTTCATTTCTCTCAATAATCGGTTTAAAATAAGGAAGCGGACGCGCATCCAACCAAGCGCCGCGGCTCGTCCATCCTTCACCGCTCGGTCTGACATACGCTAAAAATAAATAGCGGCTATCGTTAATTCTTTTATAGGCTTGAATTAAAAGAGGCTGAATAATTTCCCAGTTATCGCTTTTAAGCTCATCCGTTTCGGCATACGCTTTGAGCATGTTGTTTGTACCGGCCAGCCATTCACCGATATTAGCCGATTTGGAACGGGCGATTTCTGCGACGGTTGACTTTTCCTCTTCGGCTGCAACTCGTTTAATCACCCGCGTCATTGCAGCCATAATGCTAAAATATAAAATCACCATCAGCGTAAAAATTAAAATACGGATTTTTGTATTTATGGAACCGCGCTTTTTTACTTTATTCATATCTTTTATTGTTGCATAATTTTAAAAAAAAGTTAAGGGGATAATTTAAACAAAGAATCGATGATGAAAGGCGGGCACTGATTATTGCTCGAATGAACGAATCAGTACCCGCCTTACGGAGACACTGATTAATTCAATCGAGAATTAATCAGTGTCCACCTTTAAAATCGTTGTTTCGCAAATGTTCCTTAAAATTCTGCGAATGAGTGAACATCAGTTCACGAAAGAGCTGAATTTTCGTCGTTTCGAGAAAACGAGAAACGGCGGTATAATAAGCGATGTTTTGAAAAACACAACACTGCCAAGTTTTTCAAAACTCGTCAGTTTAACGAGCCGCGCTATTTCAGCGGCGAAGTTAAACGTCCAGAATTCTACATTATTATACTGAACATTGAGAAACAATTAGGAAACGCTGTTAAACGGCG
>CALDWC010000013.1 GCA_937923945.1 uncultured Treponema sp. | reverse complement strand
AGTTCGCGTATACGCTCCTCTTCGAGTTCGCGTATAAAATTTTCCATAAAAACAAAATCGATTTTTCCGTCAGCGGTTTGAGGAAGAGAGATAATTTGGTTTGCAATGATCCCAACATTAAAACTGGAACTTCCCCATGAAAAATTTACAAAAGAATTTCTCATTGAGGCAAGAAAAAACTGAGCATTTGATTTATTAAACTGCTTACACCGTGATTTCAAGATTTTTATTTTGTCACCGGTGAAATACGGTTTTTCCTGATAATACATCGTTGCTGTATCTTGTCCAAACGAAATTGTATTTCCCTCATTCAAATACTGTTCATCTTCATTGATAAAACCTTTTTGCCCATTGTTGTAACTCATTCTAACAATATACGGATGACCAGAGTTTTCTTTCAGAATTACTTTGTTAGCGTCAAAACGCTTTTTATATGAAAGGATTTCAAACAAATCCCCAATCCGGTATTCGCCCCACTTAACGCGATCCAGTTTTTTGTTAAGCGGGGCAGCTATTTTCCCAAGCCGCCATCTCCTTCCGTTTTAATTATGTTCGACACTTCCCACGCAAGATAGTCGGCAACGGTTTTCTTAAAATCATCCAAAGTCGGCTTGGTGTCAACGGGGGCGGCTTGATTCCAGTCGGCGCCGTTTTCAGGATCTATCGTTCCTTCGTAATATTCTTTTTCGCTCAAGTACCCAAGCTTCTTTTTACCGAACCGCACAACATTTACCAACTCTTCGTACCGCTCTTTTGCATGACCGGTATCGCGCAAATTAACGCTTGCTTTTTTGCGGTTGGTACGCGTGTAGCCGTCATAAGAAAAATCAATAAACTTGACCGTGTTGTCTTTATGGTGCGCTTCACCGACCTGAAACACATAAATATAGGTTTGCACACTTGACTTTCCCACAAATAAATCGATCGGCATTTTAATGCTTGCAAGAAGCGTACTGTGCTTGAGAATCTTTTTGTTATATGTTTTTGCTTTTCCGCTTCCCGCACTTCCTTGAATGATAATTGCCGCGTATCCGCTTTTCATCATCGAAAGGGCTCTTTCCACAAAGATCATTCCGCAGCCGCTCGCAGAATAAGGCGGATTTAAAACAAAGGCGGTTGCGGGAAACTTTTCTTCCGTCTTTTGGAAGCCGTACTTTCCGTTAAAATCTTTGAGCGAGTCTTTGTTCAAAATGTTTGAGCTTCCGTCTCCCATCATAATCATATTCAAAACCGCAAGCATATAAATGTTCTGCAATATTTCAAGCCCCAAAAGCTGATTCGCTTTTATTGCCGCAGACTTTTTCGCAAGCTCATCGGGAGAATGAATCGTGTTTTTTGCGTCGTTGAGCATTTCATTCATTGCCGCAACCAAAAGCCCCGCAGAGCCGGTCGCAAAATCCCACACGTATGAATCTTTATGTACCCGTGCAAGTTTTACCAAAAGCGTTGCAATATACGAAGGCGTTAAAACAACATCATTTAATTTATCTTGCGTAAAGCCGAGCCAGCCGTACATTTCATTAAAAAGCTTTCCGGTAAAATCGGTCGTCAGTCCTATCTTGTAATAAATCCCGAGATCGTCGTAAATCTTTGAGAACACCCGCTTGAGCTGACTTTCTCCGTTTTCCGGTTTATTGATATTGTCGGTAGTCAGCGTATTTTGAAGCGTGCGCACAATCATATCTTTTTTATCTTTCGGTAAATCTTTATCGTCCAAAAACGCCTCAATCTTTCTTAAAATAATATCGCCGTCCCTGCTTCCGATTTCAGAAGAAGACTTTAAATCAGACTTTTCAAGCGGGGCTACTTTATTTTCAATACCGAGTGTCGCAATAATGGAAGCTGCAACGAGATAGACGCGGTCGTTTTCGCCCAAGCCTTTTTCGTTTTGGTAAATATCGTTATTAAGTTTTACAAGGCTTGCAGTGATTTCCCGATCGCGGCTTTCTTTGAGCTTTGCAATCTCTTCTTCCGAAAGGGACAAGGCTTTTACTTTTTCGATAAAGGCATTGACATTCTTTTTATTCAAAAACGAAAAATCGCTATAATCGTCAACTTTTTGTCCGATGCCGAAATTACTTTTTGAAACATAATACACCCCGATGGAATGCTCTATATTCCCCGCCTCGTTTCTGAAGCCTGTCATCCCGATTGCGATAATATCCGTATAAGCGGTGTAATGTAATAGTGCGTTCGCATAATGTACCGCACCGTTTACCGCATACGAGTTTATGATTTTAAAATCAGGCGCATTGTTTTTATTTTTGTTTGCAACCTGCCCGTCATCATCCAACTTTACGAGACGGTCTTTGTAGCCTTTATATTCAATCAGCACCGGGTAATAGTGCAAGCCCTTATCCTGAATCAATAATTTCGCATCGGGACGATTGCCTCCCGTTCCGCCGCTTTTTGAGTAGTACTCGTCAAGTGCCTTATCGATTGAAGGGTTTAAAGACTCGTGCTCCCGTTTATAATCAAGCTTATAACTTTTCAGCCAGCCGTTTGCAAGGTCTGCAATGTTCGGCTCTACCGATTGTCCTTTTATTTTTGCCATCCTACACTCCGTTTGCCGTATTCCTTTTTTTAAAAGCTGCAGGTAAACCGGCATACAGTATAGCATATTTTACCAAGAGAGGCAATCAAACAATGGTTGCTCGATTGCCTCATGGAGGCACTGATTAATTCAATCGAGAATTAATCAGTGCCCACCTTTAAAATCTATTGTTTCGCAAATGTTCAGAATCTACCTTATTATACTGAACATTGAGAAACAATGAAGGAGATACTTTGCTTTGCA
>CALDWC010000012.1 GCA_937923945.1 uncultured Treponema sp. | reverse complement strand
TTTTAAAGGTGGGCACTGATTAATTCTCGATTGAATTAATCAGTGCCTCCTTAAGTATTACTAAATTGAAAAAAGTTAAAAAGGTGGATTGAAAAATTTAAAAAATCATTTCTAAGAGGGGCTTGACAAAACAAATAAAATAAATAGACTTAAAAGGTTTTGACTGTTGTTCAGCAAGGAGGTTGAAAAATGGAAAAGGCGTTGGATTATCAGACTCATCAAAAGAATGCACAAGGCAAAAAAAGATTTTCGATTAAAAAGAGGATGCTACTCGCACTCGGTTCATTGATGATTACGTCGCTATCCCTTTTGTGTGTTTTAGCAATCAAGCAGGCACGGCACGCCGTTATGGAACGGGTGAACGCTCAACTGCAAGATAAAGCTGAAGAGACGGCTTTAGTCCTTGAAACTTATATGGAAAAGTATTGGAAGTATCTTGAAGGTATCAGCGAGCTTCCGCAACTGAAAGATCCAAAACTCACGTATTTTGATAAAGCCGCTATCTTGATGAAAATTGTTAAAGCAAGTGATTTCCTTAAAAAGCTTGAAATTACCGATACGGACGGTCTTTGGTATTTGGCAAACGGAAAAACATTTGATTGTTCAAAGCAAGATTGGTATATCGATTCAAAACGGGGAACACTCCATACATTTTCCGCTCCAATGGTTGACCTCGATACTAAAACGATGATTATTACCATCAGTGTTCCGATTTATGCGGCTGACGGAAGTGTTGCTTCCATATTACTCGGCGTCCTTGACGGCTACATTTTATGTAATGCGGTTGATAACATACCCATCGGGAAAACCGGTAATGCGTATATAATAAGTGAAAACGATATAACCGTTGCTGATAAAGATAGAACGATTATTGAAAGGCAATGGACTCCATTTGAAGCGGCAAAAACGGATCCTTCTTTTAAAGATTGTGCCGAGTTTGAAAAATCGGTTCTTGAAGCGGAAAAATCGGGAATCGGCAGTTATATCTATGACGACGTTGTTAAAATCGCAGGCTATGCAAAAATGAGTAACGGTTGGGCGGTTATTGTGTGCGTACCGCCTGACGAGATGCTCGATGCGGTATATTCGCTACGCACACGAATGATTTTAATTTCTTTTGCTATTTTGCTCTTTGTCCTCGTGATTGTTTTTGTTGTTTCAACGGCCATAGGAAAAAAGATAGGTAATGCGACTTCTGTTTTGTATGATATTGCACAGGGAGAAGGCGACTTAACGGTTCGGCTTCCGGTGAACGGTAATGATGAAATCACCGATATGGCGGAGTATTTTAATGAAACAATCGCAAAAATAGGAAGTGCAATAAAGTCAATCGGCGGAAATGCAGGCACCATGCAAGAAATCGGAGCCGATCTTTCGAGTAATATGACGGAAACGGCATCGTCGGTAAATCAAATATCCGCAAACATTGAAGGAGTTAAAGAACAGACGATGACGCAGGCGGCGAGTATTACCGAAACGAGCGCGACGATGGAAGAAATCATCCGGACGATTCAGGCTTTAAACGGAAGTATCGAATCGCAAGCAACCAGCGTTGCGCAGTCATCCGCCTCGATTGAGCAGATGGTTGCAAACATTGCTTCCGTTACACAAAACTTAAACAAAGCCGATGCGGCGGTTCAGCATCTCGTTACCGCGACCAGCGACGGAAAAGAAACGGTTTCCGATGCAAGTGTCGTTACGCAAAAAATTGCCGAGGAATCCGGCTCTCTTATTGAAGCGAGTAATGTGATTCAAAACATCGCGAGTCAAACGAATCTTTTGGCGATGAACGCTGCGATTGAAGCGGCTCATGCAGGCGATGCGGGAAAAGGTTTTGCTGTTGTTGCCGATGAAATCCGAAAACTCGCAGAAGAGTCCGCAACGCAAGGTAAAGCGATTACGGGTACTTTAAAAAACCTCAGCGTAGAGATTCAGGAAGTCGCCGATTCGGCAAAACTGGTAGGAGAGAAGTTTACGGTCATTTTTGATTTTTCGGAACAGGTGCGACAAACGAGTGCACTCCTTTCGGCGGCAATGCAGGAACAGGAAAACGGCAGCCGCGAAGTTTTAACGGCAATCAAAGACATCAACTCGGTAACGCAAGAAGTAAAATCCGGTTCCGAAGAAATGCTCAAAGGCGGTGAACAGGTGGCGGAGGAAATGCGAAAACTGGATACCCTAACCCGCGTTATTACCGAAAGTATGAACGAAATGGCGTCCGGTGCCGTTCAGATTAACAATGCCGTGCAGGAAGTCAACGAAATTACACAGCGAAACAAACAGGCGATTGACAACTTAGCGGCGGAAGTCGGAAAGTTCAAGGTGTAAAATAATTTTCGAAAAACAGCTTTAATAAGTAAGATGCTCGGCATTTGATCTACTCGTTTAAGGTAGGCACTGATGAGGTAGTCTCTTAAAAACAGCAGTTTTAGAGTCAACTGTAATTTTCGATTGAATTAATCAGTGTCTCCTATAGCGCTCTGTATTTTCAGATACATAGTCTCCATTTTTATGTACAGGCTCTGTATTTTTAGATACATAGTCTCCATTTTTATTTACAGGCTTTGTATTTTCAAATACTGACACACGGGGATTCTTCGCTTGCGTTCAGGATGATTGAGTATTACTTCGGAATGACGAACAGCGTTTCCTTCATTGTTTCTCGATGTTCAGCATAATTAAGGTAGGTTCTGAACATTTACGAAACAATGATTTTAAAGGTGGGCACTGGAAGGAAGTCTTTTAAAAACATCAGTTTTTAGAGACTTTCCTTAGTCTATTGCGAGTTTTGAAAAAT
>CALDWC010000011.1 GCA_937923945.1 uncultured Treponema sp. | reverse complement strand
TTATCACAAAATTTATTCTTAAAGTTGAAGCAACTTAAGGAAATACAAAATATATAAAGGGAAATTTTTATGCAAACAATTACAACTGTTGTGGATTTTTTAAATAATATTTTATGGGATTATATTTTACTGTTTGCTTTAGTTGGCGTTGGGATTTTTCTTTCCGTCAGGCTAAAATTTCCGCAAACGACACGGCTCTTTCCCGCGCTCGGAAAAATTTTCTCGGATATAAAAAATAAAGTTGAAGTTCCGGAAGGGCGTATGTCTCCTTTTCAGTCTTTGTCAACTGCAATTGCAGCTCAAGTAGGAACCGGAAATATCGTCGGAGTTTCTACCGCGATAGCTTCGGGCGGTCCCGGCGCTGCATTTTGGATGTTGCTTTCGGCTTTTTTTGGTATGGCAACTATTTTTACGGAAGCGAGTCTTGCACAAGTTTTTCGCGAAACAAAAAACGGCGAATTAGTCGGCGGTCCTGCGTATTATATTAAAAACGGCTTAAAATCAAAATGGCTTGCATCGATCTTTGCCGTTTTATGTATCATCGCGTTAGGTATCGTCGGTATAATGGTGCAATCAAACTCCATCGTGCATTCACTCAACGAGGCGTTCGGTTTTTCGCATGTTTGGATAACAGTTGCCCTTATTTCGGTGGTCGGAATTGTTTTAACGGGAGGTATGGATCGCATTGCAGGTTTTACCGAAAAAGTTGTTCCGATTATGGCGAGTCTTTATATTTTAGGTTCGCTCACGATACTTTTTATGCATCTTGATCATTTTATCCCGGCAATAAAAGCTATTTTTATCGGAGCCTTCGCACCGGAAGCAATTGCCGGCGGTGTTTTAGGAATTACTATGCAGCATGCGATTCGCTTTGGTTTAGCCCGCGGGCTTTTTTCAAATGAAGCCGGTATGGGCTCGACGCCTCACTCGCATGCCGTCGCAAATACCGACCATCCGGCAGAACAAGGCTTTATTGCAATGATAGGCGTTTTTATTTCAACTTTCATTATTTGCTTGAGTACCGTTATGGTTAATATAACTTCTCAGTCATATAATATGCATATACCTGCGAATGTAATGGAAGCAAGTGCTTCGGTTATGACACAAAACAGTTTTGCGCTGAGTTTCGGAAAGTTCGGATCGGGCTTTCTTTCGATAGCGTTAACTTTTTTTGCACTCACCACGATTGTCGGCTGGTATTTTTTTGCGGAATCAAATGTAAAATTTTTATCGGGAAAAAATAAAGTTTTAATTGCAAGCTTTAAATTTATTGTTTTAGCCTTTATCGTTTTAAGTACCTATTTAGATCCGAACTTTGTTTGGAAACTTGCAGACCTTTTTATGGGACTTATGGCAATTCCAAATATCATCGCTTTATTTCTTTTATCGAGTATAGCCAAAAAGGTTCTCGAAGATTACGATACAGGTAAAAAAGCGGGGCATGTTCTTTGGAAGTATCGCTACGATTAGTGGTATGCTTATCATACGGATTTGAAACTTAGGGTTTAATTCGTGTAAAGTCATCACCGTCGCAAAAAGTAAAATTTACTCAAGTGATGACTTTATTAAAAACTAAAAAATTTTTACCAACGGGTACTCAGACCGAACTTCAGGGTAAATTTATTTGCTACCATAGTATCAATATCTGCATATAACCATGAACCATCATCTCCTTTAATATCGATACCTGTCCTATGAAGTCCAGGAGGAAGTACCATAATGGTATCCTGAATACCAAAGAGTAATCCTACATGCTTAGTAAAAAAATATCGGGCGGTTACATCAAGTGGCAGACCTACAAAAAAGCCGAAAGTATTTCTTACTTGTTTGATGCTTTTATCCAAGGATTCATAGGATTGTCCACCATCAAATACTCCTATTGAAATTCCGGAGCCGAAAGATACATATAGATCATTTATCGGTGAAAAAGCATATCCGAAAATAAATGAAGTTGCATAGTCGATCGATACGGGTGATTCTGCTTTATTTTGTATTTTTAGTTTTTCTACAAGTTCATCAGTTTTTTGTGATTTGATTTTGCAAGCACCCAGTCCAACGATATTTTCCCACATAAAATAGAAGCCCTTGTCTTTCGGCAGATAACCGAAACCTGCAACGAGTGGCATAAAAGCAAAGTTATTCATAGAAAGTGAACCCTTATCAGTAAATAATGTGGTAGGGGCTTTTCCAAGAATCTTAGAGCCCATCGTCATATTTCCTTTTAGACTTAGGTTTGTATAGCCTAAGCTCATCGGATCCCAAATAAAATCGGCAAAAGCCGTCGCCGATAGCACTAAAACGAAAACAAGTGCCATAACTAACTTTTTCATAATAATTCCTCCAAATAAAAAGTTGCGTAATTATAGAAAAATTCTAGACCTAAAAACGAAACAGCAAAACCTTCTATAGTATCTTTTTGAAAAGCCCCAAAAAACACACTCATAAAATCGCACTGTGGAAAACAGTGTGGAAAAAGAACCTGCAACAAGAGTTCGTAGCTTTTCTTATTGCCGGTTTTTAACCTGTAATTAGGCGGTTCCGAATAAAGCTACGCGGTGCCGCCTTTTTTTTTATGCTTATTGGAGTGAAAAAGCATAAGAGGAGTTTTTTATGGAAAATTACGGAAGATTAATCGCCGAATTTAGTTATGGAAACAGTCTTTTCGGCGTGTTTGGACGCCTTTATTTAAAAGGCGGAACAAAAGACACTTACACTTTCGTCGAAAGCCGCTCTGACTATCACCGGAATGGAGATATCACGGGATATATATCCCGCGTCGTGAAAGACATCGGGGCACAAGAAGCGTTCGATGCGTTTGTCCGCTATGCTGAAGAGTATAGCGATAACAACCATACAGTAGCCGGAGGTTTTTAAATGAAATTTGATGTATCGAGAGTCTACACGGCAATCAATGCTGATGAGTTGCCGGTCGGTAGTAAGTGCATTTTTGCGGATACCTTAAAAGATCTAAAAGATAAGGTATTAAACAATGACGATTGTTCCACATATACACTAAAAGCAATAGGTGATGAGGATTCAAAGGATAGGTTTAAAGACTTTTCCTGCACGTGGAATTTAGTCTACCTCGTAGAACTTCCGGAAGAAAAAATTGTCAAGCCGTTTGAAACGATTGAAGAAGCGCGAGAAGCCATTACCGCACATGGCGGGTTTCTTAAATACAAGGGCACCGATTACGTTTATTTGGTTACAGGCTATTCAAGCAATGATGTGGATCCGGAGGTGTTTATTAAAAACGGCTGGGGCTCATTGAAATTTATCGCTCAAAATTTCTTATTCGCCGACGACGGATGCCCGTGTGGCATAATAGTGGAGGAGTAACAAAATGACAGTCAAAGAATTAAAAGCCGAATTGGAAGAATATGATGATGACACTTCCGTATTTATCGGCATTGATACCATAATGGAGCAGCGTATCGATGTATTATGGGGCATTGAAGAACCGCGCCCGAATGACAAACGCTTTCCAGCGTGGATACAAGACGATGCCAAGCAGCATTGTATCATTTTGTCAAATTAAAAAGGAGCAAGCAAGATGACTAAAGTCAAGAGCCTACAAGCGCGCATCGATGAATGTTCACAGAATATCACGCGTTTTAATCGTGATAAAAATATGCGTGTGTTTTGGATTAACGCTTTTTGCGAATTTTTCGAGCGAAAGCGAAACCTTGAAAAACAGGAACTAAAAGAAAAACGAGAACGGATATTACAACACAATATCGAATATGTAGCAAATTTACGGGAGGTGCGAAAATGAATGAACTACAAACAATTACAAAAGATACCCCTACCGTTCCTGAAGTTACGGAAAATCTCATCATAGAATATTTAGACGCTACGGGAATGACAAATACGCTACCTGTAAAAGATAAAAAAATGTTTATACAAATTGCGCAAGCATTTGGATTAAATCCATTCAAGCGTGAGATTTATTGCATACCGTACGGCGGCAAAGTTTCAATACTCACCGGTTATGAAGTGTACTTGAAGCGAGCGGCACGGCTTGGAAAACTTGACGGCTGGAAATGTGAAGCGTTCGGCACTGTCGAGGACGGCAGCCTTTATGCGAAAGTTACCATCTATCGAAAAGACTGGAGCAAGCCTTTTGAACACACCGCCTATTATGTTGAAGCTGTAAATAAAAATAGCTACGGAAAACCAATATCAGTGTGGGCTAAGATGCCAATATTCATGACGAAAAAAGTTGCAATAGCGCAAGCCTTCCGATTGTGTTTCCCTGACGAGTTCGGCGGAATGCCATATACAACGGACGAAATTGACAAAGGCGGAATAGAGGATGTTACGCCGTCGGCGCCTATACAAGAAGCTCCGTCTGCAAATACGACACAACAAAATAAAATTGCCCCTGAAGATAAAGCAGAATATAACCGGCTTAAAAAAGAACTTAACAATTACGCTGACTTTTTCACCGGAGATAATAAAAAAGCGTTGGAAGCTATTTTTGCAAGTTACGATATAGTCCGAATGCAATCGGCTCTTAATTGGGCAAAAGAGCAAGAGGCTATAATCAATGCGCAAGTCGATGCAGAAGCACAAGAAGCTGAAGCAAATGAAATTTATTAAGGAGATGTAAAAATGAGTGAAGCAAAAAAAACGTTTTACGAAGTAAGCGCTGATTTTAACGCGTTGTTTAAATTAGTGCAAGAGGCAACGACCGAAGACGGTGAGGAGCGGGATTTTAACGAAGAAGACAAAAAAATCCTCGAAGAGTTTTTCAAAGAACTGGAGCCGCAGTTCGAGCAGAAGTTTGACGGCTGCTGCAAGTTTTTCAAAAACTTGCAATACCAAAGCGATTTGGCAAAATCAGAAAAAGACGCGTTCAAAGCTGAGATGGATAGGCTCCAAAAACGCTCAAAAGCATTTGAGAACCGCGCGGCAAGTTTTAAGATGTATATCTGGACTTGCATGCAAAAATTAGGGCTGGCGAAAAACGGTTTCAAAACGGCGCTTTTTTCTGCAAAAGAACAGGCGACCGCCGGAGCTGTAAACACGCTTGCAGGGCTCTATGATTATAAAGACATTCCGGAACGTTTTTTGAAAGAGCCGGAGCTTGACAAAAACGCCATTAAAGAAGCATTAAAAGACGGCTCTCTTTTTCAAAAAGATGAAAAAGAATTCCCGTTATCACGCGGTAAGTTGTACTACATGGAAGGAAGCGAGGAAAAAGAACTAAAAGGCGTTTCATTTTTGAAAGGTACCACA
>CALDWC010000010.1 GCA_937923945.1 uncultured Treponema sp. | reverse complement strand
AAAAATCTAATCAAGTTTTTAGAGATGCCCTCAATTCTCGATTGAATTAATCAGTATCTCCTATAGCAAATCTATCAACACATTGGCGACCTCGGCAATATAAAGTAACCTTATATTAACTATTTGTGTTTAATTAAAATATGAGAAAGTATTTTTTTTGTTTTTTTACAGCTATTTTTACACTGACTTTGTCGGCACATCCGCACATGTGGTTTACGAGTGAATTTGAGTTTGTTTTTTCCGATAACACTGTAGAGGGTGTAAAAGTAATTTGGACATTCGATAAATTTTTTAGTGCGGATATCATTTCAGGTTATGATCGTAATCATGACGGAATATTTAGCGAATCGGAAATCACTGATGTTTTCAATAATGCCTTTACTTATACTCAAAATTATTACTATTTTACTTTTATACGTGTCGGTAAAAATAGATTTTCTCCCAAATACATTGCACGCGAGAATTTTTCTGCTCATCAAAAAAACAATGTTTTAAGCTATGAGTTTTATATACGCTTGAACGGTCTTTCGATTGATAGCATATCTATTTCCTGTTATGATTATACTTTTTTCTGTGACATCCAGTATCCTGAAAACTGTGTTCGTTTTTTAGGTACGGCACAAAAACCGAAGTATAAAATACGTGAAAATAAGAATACCCCGATTTATTATAATCCGTTCGGTTCAATCGATGATATGAGAATATACAACGAATGGGCACCGGGATTAAACACCTATTATCCGAAGGAGATTATGTTTTGTCAGGACGCGCACGCGAATTATGAAGTAATGCCAAACAAACCGGAGCGTGTGCGCAATGAATAAAAAAATAATATTAGCTGTTTTAATGTTTGTACTGATGCAAACGCTTCTTGCAAATCCTTTCACTCAAAAAGATGATTCGCCTACGCCCGTTCAGCGATCTCAAAGTTCTGAAAAAATAGTAAACGGCATGCGGTTTTTAAGCGACAATCTTGCACAGACGCTTGAAAGTTGGAAGGAGGAAAAAAGTTTCCGTTTAGTAGCGATAGCTCTCCTTGTGTCTTTTGCATACGGTTTTCTCCATGCGCTTGCACCGGGACACCGAAAAATTGTCGTTTTTACTCATTTTCTCAATAGACAAGCTCAAAGTTATGAGCCTGCAATCTTGGGACTCTGTCTTGCGCTCTTACATGCTTTGTCTTCGTTGCTTTTGCTTTTTATTTTTAAAGGTGTTTCAGGAGCTATTTCCGTTTCTACAAATAATGCAAGCATATATATGGAAGGAATTACTTTTATTATTTTGATTATTCTTTCGTTGTATGAAATTATAGAAGCGGTCATTTTACTTTGTCGAAAAAAGCAGAGTGATCAAAAAAATGTTACAGTTTCGGCTATTTTATTAAGTGCTTTGTACCCTTGTCCCGCAGCTTTACTTATTTTAGTTTTTGCGCTGCAGTTGGATGTGATTGTGTTGGGCGTTTTATCTTTAATAACATTATCGCTCGGAATGTCCATTCCGATTATTATATCAGGCTATCTTGCATGGTTCGGTCGCAAAACACTTTTTACTCGCTTAGAGCAAAAACATCGTCAACTGAAAGTTATCGCTGCAGTTTTACAGATTATTACGTTTTCATTTTTGTTTTTTATTTCTTTTCGCATGGCTTTTCCTTTTATATACTGGCTTTTTTTCGGCAAAAATAGATAAAATATTTTCTTGTAAACCCATAGCTTTTGTTTTGTATTCGTTTTTTGGGTACGACGATTGTAAATCAAGCGGTTATTTTTCGAATAACCGTAAAACGCCGCTTGATTTTTCCGCTTGCTATAGACCTTATGACAGCAAGTCGTTTTCCATCATGCTGAAATGTTCGCCGCGCTCGTTTAGAATTAAATGGTCTAAAATCACGATACCTAAAAGTTCCCCGATTGCAACGAGTCGTTTGGTTAAAAAGATATCTTCCTCGGACGGTTCGATATTGCCGGACGGATGGTTGTGTGCAATGATGATTGAGGCGGCGCGATCGGTAATCGGATCGGCAAATACTTCACGCGGATGCACCAAAGTCCGGTTAAGTGTGCCGACTGAAACAACCCGAATTGCGATAACTTCATTTGCGCCGCTTAATGATGCGCAAATAAACGTTTCCTGCTTCCGCACCGCATAGTGTAATAAAAATGGTACGATGGATTGTGGATTGGTAATTTTCGAATCACGCAGTGAAAAATATCGGCGTCCCAATTCCAGAGCCGCCAGTACCGTGCAAAGTTTTGTTGTACCCATACCGTCAATTCGTCGTAGCTTTTCAGCTACATCTTCAATTTTGTTTTTGTCCAAAACATCCATGACGTTTTTCGCCAAAGCGGTAACCGATTTTTTTGCATAGCCGGTACGCAAGAGTAGGGCAACCAGTTGCTCATCCGTTAAGTTTTTTGCTCCGAATTTTAAAAGGCGCTCACGAAAATCCGGCTTTTGTTTTTCAATGGACGACAGCGCCGAACTGCCTGCACGGTGAAAATTCCGCGGTTCCATGTTCGGATTATTCACCAAAAGTTCTTTCCAAGAAAATCGTGGAACGGCTTCCGATTCGGAATCGTAAAATGCGACGGTATTAGTGTCGTGCATAATCTTCTCCTTGTCATAATTGCCAATAATCGTTTTATTGTTCGTCATTGCAAAATTCCAGTACCCAGCAAAGCGGCAAGTGGTCGGAATAGCCGGCGCCGTTTGAAAGCCGAAATTCATTTGGCTGCCCGTTGGTTTTCAAAAGGGGCGTAGTTGCAACCGGTGAAAAATCCGTTATTTCCAAGCCCTTGTTGTCGTATAAACTTTCCGATAAAAACAGGTGGTCAATTTGTTCCCAATTCTCGCGATAAAAATACGAACCGTTAACCGACGCATTTTTTTGCGTGTAAAAATCGAGCTGCCAAGCGTCGTTGAATGCATCCGACAAGGTTTTAAACTCTTCCGCCGTTTGATTAAAATCACCGCACATCAAGACGTGCATATCAGGATCCTTTGCTAATGTGTGCTGCACTTGGGTGAGTAGTTGTTGCTCCTGCGCATCACGAATCAAATCCGTATCATCACCGAGTTTCGATTTCCAATGAACGGCAAAAATTGTCACATACTCACATTTTCGTCCCGTATCAATTTCCACCGTGGCTTTTACGAGCGGGCGGAGACTTTTCGTTTCAAAGCGGGAATCGTTGAGTGTAAACTGTTCAAAGTCGATGATTGGAAATTTTGAAAAAATAGCCGTTGAAAAACTTCCTTTGCCGGTCGGCGGAAAAAACACCGCGTGGTCATACCCTTTCGCACGAGAAAACAATTTTGCAAAATCTTCGATTACTCGGGTGCTTTCAACTTCCTGCATTACAAAAATATCCGGCATAGTGTTTTTCGGTCCGCCGAGCATCTGCACGGATAACTCGCCCGCTTCGCGTAACCGCAGCAATCGAGTTTTGTATAATTCCGGCGTCCATTTTGTCTTGTGTCCTTTGAATTCGCGAAACTCTCTGCCGTCCTCGATTGCGTCGAAAAAGGTTTGCGTGTTGTAGCTCACGCAGTAAATCGGCTGTCCGACGGAAACGACCTGCGCCTTGCCGATGAGGTGCGAACAACGTGTGCATGAGGCGAACACAAAAAAGCTCAAAACAACAGAAAGTATTTGTACTTTACGTTTCATAGTATCTCCTTATCAAATCAGCGTTTGTATAATTTGTAAAACACTGTCTATAAAACAATATAGCAAAATTTTAAAAAAAATATGCGTTTAAAAAATATAAAATTATTTTAAATAATGAAAAGAGTCTCCTAAATCGAATAATGATTTCACGAAATTTTATGGAGCTTATCGGCGGAACAAATGCATTGATTATCTCGATCAAATAAACGGAAAATATATGGACTGAGCATGATTTTGAGCTGTTTTTAACATACCATATTTTAAATAAAAATATTCCGATACGTAAGGAAACACTGATTAAAGGCTTGCAACCGTGTATCAGCGTAC
>CALDWC010000009.1 GCA_937923945.1 uncultured Treponema sp. | reverse complement strand
CTTATTATACTGAACATTGAGAAACAATGAAGGAGATACTTTGCTTTTGCAAAGTTGCCGGTAAACGGCGTCAAGCCTTTAATCAGCGTTTCTTTACTGCGTACCGGTATAAAACGGCGGTGTGCGGGGGAATGCTTTCGGCGGTATTCCGTTTCCGCCCGCCGCTTTTTGGCGTTTTCAGCATTGTTTTGCGGATGCGGCGGGCGTCCCGATGCGTTTGTAGTATCGGACGGGAAAAGCAAATCATGCTTTTTTTGAATTGCTAAAAAACGGGAAATAGAGTATACTGATCTCGCGGAGTTTGTATGAATAAGTGTGTTTCGGTGTGTTTTTTTTTGTTGAGCGCTGCCTTGCTTTTTTCACAGAATACGGAAAGTCAAATGTTGTCGTATCGACGTAATTTTGTTCGTGCGAATTTGAATACCAAGTATGAGTTGGTGCGTGATGCAAGTCGTAATGCGGATGAAACGAGCACTGAGTTTTTTCTTGCGGCTTTGGATTTCGTGGATACTTCGTACGAACTTTTGGAAAACGATCCGACTTTGATTCAGATTGCCTGCATTGCCGTTGAAACTTTGTCGCGTTTGAAAATCCCTAAAGCGGTGTTACCGATTCGGCTTTTATTTATGAAAGTAAAAGATGCACATTTTCAGAAAGTTTGTGTGAAAGCGTTTCAGCGTTATGCTTTGACTGATGAAAAATTATCGGAAGAATTGAATGCGCAGTTTGAAGATTTGTTTTATAAAAGCATTTCCGGACAAACGTATCCAAAATCGCTTTTTGTTGCGTATATTGATTGTTTGGGAACCGTCGGCAATAAGGAATCGTTTTCGCTTTTGTTTAAAACGTTTGTCCAAACGGGTGATGCGGAGATAAAAGACAGCGCAAAAACGGCACTTTCAAAAATTTCCGTAAATTTTTTTAACGAACTTGTATATATAATTGAAAAAAAAGACTTATATTCTACTTGGGCAGCCTTTGAAATTGCACGGGAAAATCCTTCGCTTTCGGAAGCTGAGCTTGCACAGATAACCGATTTAAGTTTATCGGTCGCATTGGATGCGCTGCCGGGACAGGAGGGAATGAGTAAAAAACTGATTGATGAGGCGCTGACACTCTTGACGGAAAAACGCTGGCAAAGTGCGGCGGATTCGGTGATCAGTTATTTTTATCGGGTGCAGTCACGGTTTCGGAGCGGAAACGCTCAAGCGGAAGACTTGGTCCGGGTGATTAACTGCATGGCGGTTTTAGGCTCAAAAGAGTGTGCAAATGCGTTGGTTGTCTTTTTGGGACTTCTCAATTCCGATACGGAAAAGGGTAAATCCTATAGCGAGTCGGTAGTGCTTGCTGTAATTAACGCCGTGGGCGAACTTGGGGACAATAACGCGTTTGATTATTTAGTCTATGTCGGCTATTTGAATTATTCGGAAACTATCAAAAAGGCAGCCCGCGAGTCAATCGCGAGGTTAAAATGGTAGAGAAGATTTTTTTTAAAAAACCGGTTGTTCCGGCTCTGTGTGCCGGTGTGACGGCGAGTGTGGTTTTTTATCTTTTTTACGGATTACATATTCCGCCGTTTTTTTTACTTTTAGGAGCGGTCGGCACCGCGTTCGCCGCTTTTTTGATAAAGCAGAAGCGGGTCAGACGGTTTTTGATTTTTTCGGCAGTCGGTTGGGCTGCGGCGTGTACAGCCTCCGTGCGGCTTGCAGAATTTGTTAAAAGTCCGGAAACCCTTTTGCCGCTTTCCGACGCAGCGAGTGTTACGGTTGAGCTGACCGGCGAGCCGAAACCCGCATCGAAGTATTATGTGCTGGATTGTGTGCTACATGCGGTGCAAGACAAAGCGGGTAATTATTTTTCCGCCCGCGGAAATGCAAAGCTATTTTTTCCGAAAGCGGTGATTGACCAAAATCTTGCAGGCGGCATTTCGCTCGTGAAGTCAAAGCGGGCATTTTCGCTTGACTCGGGAACTGCACCTTGTACGGTTTTTGCAAGCGGTGCGGTTATCAATGCGCGCGCGAAGTTTTCGGCAAGCGAAAACGGAGTTGATTGCTTTTTTGCGGAAAATGACGTGCCGGCTTTTATCCGCTGGCGGTCACCGCTTTCCCGTTTTCGCGGCTCGCTGCGGTTTCGCCTCATGCGCCTCCTTTTTTCCTGGGGCGCTGCGGGGGCACTGCTTTCGGCTTTAATTTCTGCCGACAAAAATTTTTTAGCCCCAGCGGTTTCTGCGTCATTTATTGAATGCGGACTTGCTCACGTGCTGGCTCTTTCCGGTATGCACGTTTCAATTGTCGGCGGTACCGGTGAAAAACTTTTTAAACCGCTTGCGGGGAAAAAACTGACATCGTTTATTTCGCTTGCGTTAATTGGCGCCTTTGTGTGGTTTGCCGGAGCCGCTCCGTCGTTGAACCGCGCCCTCGGGATGAGTGCTATTCTCATTGCGGGAAAACTTTTGGGCGTGCAGGCAAGCGTGCCGAGTACGTTGTGCGGCATGTTTTTACTGCATCTGCTGCTGAAACCGCAGGAAGCGGTTACCCTCGGCTTTATGCTGTCGTACGGCGCGCTCGCAGGAATTTTGCTTTTCGGCGAAGCTTTGACGGCTCTCGGCGAAGGAAAAATTCCGCACGCGATTCTGTCGCCGTTTACCGCGTCATTCGGGGCGCAAGCCTTTACGATGCCGATTGTTGCGCTGACGATAGGGCGTATTACCCTCATCGGTTTATTGTCGAGTTCCCTCGTCAGTCCGCTCATCGCCGTTTTTTTAGTGTTCGGGCTTTTTTCGGTATTCGCTGCTGCCTTGTTCAGTCCGCTTGCGCCGCTTTTGGGAGCGCTGCTCAATCTCGTATATCGGGGCATCATGGGCATCGTAGACGCACTAAGCGGGTTACTCTGTTTTCAAGTGAGCGGTATTTTTACCGCGGTGCTGTACACGATTGTGCCGATTGCACTCGGGCTTTTTTGTTTGTACGCTCAAAATAAAATACTACAAAGGAGAATGCAACTTGGAACCTTCAATATATAATTCACCGGCAAAGCTGAAAGAGATTTTAAACGCGAACGGATTACACATGCAAAAAAAATTCGGGCAAAATTTTTTAATCAACGAAACGATCCGCACGCATTTGGTTTCGCGTTTGCAATTGACTCCGCAAAGTACGGTTTGGGAAGTTGGTCCCGGCTTGGGAAGTATGACCGATTTACTTTTAAAAACCGGAGCGGAAGTGGTCGCCTTTGAAATTGATAAAGGCTTTATTAAAATTTTGCATTCGTATTTTGACCACTATGAAAATTTTACCCTCGTTGAAGGAGATGTATTGCGGACATGGAAAAAACAACTGGCGGTGAAAAAACCGGATTGCTTTTTCGGAAATCTTCCGTACAATATCGCGGCGACGCTGATTTTGGATACGATTGAAAACGGTGTTATTTTTTCCGAAATGCTCATCACCGTGCAAAAAGAAGTTGCCGACCGGTTTTGCGCAAAAGTCGGTGAAGACTATTCGGCGGCTTCCGTTTTAGTGCAGGCGTTTTACGACACCGCTTCGGTGCAAACGATTGCACCTTCGTGTTTTTTTCCGCAGCCGAATGTGGTATCAAAAGCAATTTCATTGAAAAAGACAACACAGTATACCGAGCAGCTTGCAAGCAATGAAAAACTTTTTTTCAGTTTGGTAAAAGGACTTTTTGCATCGCGGCGTAAAACGCTCAAAAATAATTTTCACGCTTGGTTGAAAATAAACGGATACCCGATCGAGTACTTGGATGCGGTTTTTACGCCGGAGTTGCAAGCGAGACGGGCTGAAACGCTTACGGTGCAGGATTTTGTTGATGCGACGAACCGTCTCGCCAAAGCGTTTCCTTAACGGTACCGCTTTTTTACGTTAGGCTCTGCGCTCTAATCTTTGCCGTTTAACCGGACTGAGCGGGCCGGGGAGTCGGTTAATTCGGCAGGACCGAAATACTGGATTGCGCCCGGGTACACGTAGCCGGTCGTAATTTCCCACGTTTTTCGCCCCGCTTCCAATGCTTGAAATGCGGGATCGTCCAACGAAACGAGCGATTTTTTTATAACCGGTTTTTCAAGTCCTTTCCGTTTTTCAATATTCATGAGCGAAGTGAGCGGAATGCCGTACGCCTGCCATTTTTCCCGCGGTTGACTCAAGTTCGCAACGCAGGCGATGTAGCCTGTGCAGTTATTCAGCAGCAAGTAAAAGGCAATCTTGCCGAGCGAATAACAGTAATCAGCGTCAAAGTTTGACGGAAAAGCACAGCGCCCTTCATAGCCAAAAAAATGTGCGTAGGTGCTGAACTTGCCGTTGTACAATCCTTTCTTTTTTCGTGCTTCCAGTTCGGTTTTAACCGTTTCGATTAAAAGCTGTTCGGTTGCGATGCGCGATACCTGTACGTTGCCGTGCGGGTCGCGATCAATCAAAAGCTCGCGCGAAATTTGTTCGGGAAGCGATTCAAAGGTCTTTTTGGCAGCGGCGGAAATATTGGCACTTAACCAGACTTGCTGTTCGGTGTATGTTTTTTTTCGGGCAAACTCGCCAGCTTTGAGTCCCAATGCATCATTTAATTCTTTAATGAGGCGGTTTATTTCGGGGATAAACTCGATTAAACCTTCCGGAACAATAACGACTCCGAAATTTTCACCGTTTTCCGAACGCTTGACGATGATGTCCGCAATATAATTGGTAATATCCTTTAACGTCATGTTTTTTGCACGGACTTCTTCAGAAATCAAACAAATATTTGCTTGGGTTTGTAAACCGCATTCAAGGGCAATATGACTCGCGGAGCGTCCCATCACCTTGATAAAGTGCCAGTATTTTTTTGCGGAAGCCGTATCGCGGCAAATATTTCCGATAACTTCGGAGTACACTTTTGTTGCCGTATCAAAACCGAACGACGCTTCAATTAAACCGCCTTTTAAATCGTTATCAATGGTTTTCGGGATTCCAATTACGCAGGTATGCAGTCCGTTTTCTAAAAACTTTTCCGCTAAAATTGCGGCATTCGTGTTTGAGTCGTCTCCGCCCGCGATTACGAGAGCGTCCAGTTGGTGCGCTTTTACGGTTTCAATCGAGCAGGCAATTTGCTCCGGCGTTTCGATCTTTGTCCGTCCCGAACCGATCATATCAAAGCCGCCGGTGTTCCGGTAGCGATCAACTATGTCGCCGGTCAGTTCAATAAAGGTATTTTTAATTAGTCCTTCGGGACCGCCTAAAAAACCGAACAGTTTTGAGTCCTTATTGTAGGCGTGTAAAGTATCAAAAAGACCGGTGATAACATTGTGTCCGCCGGCTGCTTGTCCGCCTGAAAGGATAAACCCGACGTGTAATGCTTCTTTTTTCGCAGTTCCGGTTCCTTTTTTGAAACTAAGTAACGGAAGTCCGTACGTTTTTTTAAAAATCTTTTTTAACGTTTCCGCATCTTCGGTCGGAAGCTGTATGTCTCCGCGAACCAATTCAATTTCCGTCGGTGTATAATTCAACTCAGCCGGAAATTTCGGCTGATATTTAAGCCGTTCTTTTTGTAGTATTGATGTTTCCATAATATTCATACCCTCGCTGCTAAACTATAATATCGAATTAATTTTACCGGAAAGAGATGATTTCGTCTAGCCGATTAAAACGCTTTTTACAAAAACTCACATTAAAAATAGGGTAGCAGTTTTTTGAAAGGAAAAAACATGCAAAGCATCGATAAAAAAACGTCCTTGTTTTTCTGAAGTACTAAGTTTCGCTGTTATAAGGAAACGCTGATTAAAGGTTTGACGTCGTTTAACAGTGTCTTCGTTAAAAGAGCTTCTACAGAATACACTTAAGAGAGATAGTGATTAATCCTCGATTGAAGTATTTAGTGCCGCACCATGATAGGCAAGGTCTCCTGTCATTTTGCGCAAAGCAAGGAATAATCCCTGCACGAAATGAGGTCGCGTGCAATCTTACCTTGTGTAAGGCGATCGCATTACCTTAGGTAAGATGATCGCATTACCTTAGGTAAGATGATCGTATTACCTTAGGTAAGATGATCGCATTACCTTAGGTAAGATGATCGCATTACCTTAGGTAAGATGATCGCATTACCTTA
>CALDWC010000008.1 GCA_937923945.1 uncultured Treponema sp. | reverse complement strand
TGCAAAAAAACTTTGTTTTGCAAAGTTGCCGGTAAACGACCGTCAAGACTTTAATCAGCGTTTCCTTAACCGCACAAAATGCGAAAATTCGCCCGCAGCGGTATTACGCATGTAGCGAAAGGAAAGTCCCCGCTTCAAGTGCTTTTTTGAGGTACGGAATTTCTTCGGCGAGCGCATCCTGTTTTTGCATTTTTTTCTGCGCTTCTAAAATCAGTTTTTCAATGTTTGCCTGATAATGATCTTCGGCTTTTAATTTTTTCAGCTGCTCCGTTGATTTTTTTTGCATAATATTGTCGATTAAGCTATTCAGAATTTGCAGCTGACTAACGGAAATTCCGCCTTCATTTGCCGGAACACCGGATACATGCTCAAACTGCGAATAAATATACTGACTCGGCGGAACCGGTAAAAAAGAACGGCTTCCTGCCGACGCTTGCTGAGCCGCAACATAAGAAAGCGTATTTACTTGTGTGTTTGTCGATAACATAAAAACCTCCGCCGTAACTATTTTAAATTTCGGCATGTAATAAAAAGGCTTGAGATATTTTTATGCGTAGAACATGCAGCGGTCGTACGGTATCATATAAACGGTCGACCAATTTAAAAAAAGATTTTATATCCGCCGGCATTTCATACGGTTACTCAATTATTTGTATCACTAAATTGAAAAAAATTAAAAAAAGTTTATAATAAATGATGTATTTTATAATTTTTTTTACTATAATGATTATAGAGATTAGATTGTGGAGGCTCTTTTGGCTAAAATTACAAAAAATACGGAATTTCCCGATTTGGAAAGTGAGGAAAAATTAAAGGTTCTCGAAGCTGCCCGCCAGCAAATTGAAAAACAGTTCGGGCAAGGTTCACTGATGAAATTGGGAGACAATAAAGATTTAGCAGCAGGCGTAGACGTTATTCCTTCCGGTTCCATTTTGGTTGACGAAGCGTTGGGCGTCGGCGGCTATCCGCGCGGTCGCGTTATCGAAATTTACGGTCCCGAATCTTCCGGTAAAACAACGCTTGCGCTGCACGCCGTTGCCGAAGCCCAAAAAATGGGCGGCATTGCGGCATTTATCGATGCGGAACACGCACTTGACCCGGTATATGCAAAACAACTGGGCGTCAATATCGACGAACTGTGGGTGTCGCAGCCGGACAGCGGTGAGCAGGCACTCGAAATTGCGGAAAATCTGGTTCGCTCCGGTGCGATTGACATTATTGTGGTCGACTCAGTTGCCGCCCTTACCCCGCAAGCAGAAATCGAAGGCGAAATGGGTGCTTCGCACATGGGCTTACAAGCGCGCCTCATGAGCCAAGCATTGCGAAAACTGACCGCGATTTTAAATAAATCGAAGTGTATTATTATTTTTATCAACCAAATCCGCATGAAAATCGGTGTAATGTTTGGCAATCCTGAAACAACGACCGGCGGCAATGCTTTAAAGTTTTACGCCTCGGTACGGTTGGAGGTGCGGAAAATTGAAACGCTCGGCAAAGGCGAAGACGAAGCCTGGGGAAACCGAATCCGTATTAAAGTGGTAAAAAACAAAGTAGCACCTCCTTTCAGAAAAGTCGAAACCGAAATTCTTTTCGGAAAGGGACTTTCCGCTCTCGGCGGATTACTTGACTGTGCCTGCAAGTATGAAATTATTAAAAAAAGCGGTTCTTGGTATTCATACGGCGAGGATAAAATCGGACAGGGTAAAGATAACGCTATGAAATTTTTAGAGGAAAACCTTGCCCTTACCCAATCGATTGAAAAAGAATTACGGGAAAAATTGTTTCCCGGGAAAAAGTTTGTTTCTTCATTTGCACCGCAGGAAACAGCACCGACGGAAACCGGCACTGCAAACGCGGAAAAGCCGACTGAAGAGGGAGCAAGCGGCAACGCTTCAAAGCGGACAAAAAAAGAAGCGGCTCCCGTATCGGAACCGCTCGCAGATGCGACAGAACTTTTTTAACCGAGATAGGACTATAATGCTACCGTGTTCTATCAAGTTCTATCTCATGGAGGAGTAGTATAATGAGTATTCATATTGAAGCGGAAAAAGAGGCGGTTGCCGAACGCGTGTTACTGCCGGGCGACCCCTTACGAGCAAAGTTCGTTGCCGAAAATTTTTTAACCGACAGCGTTTGCTATAACAAAGTACGGAATATGTTCGGCTTTACCGGTTTGTACAAGGGCGTTAAAGTTTCGGTGCAGGGTACGGGCATGGGAATGCCGTCCCTGTCGATTTATGCGAACGAACTTTTTAACTTTTATAACGTACAAAAAGCGATCCGAATCGGAACGGCGGGCTCACTACAAAAAAATGTTGAACTCCGTTCCGTGGTATTAGCGCAGTCGGCATGTACCGATTCGGCAATCAACGTACACCGTTTCGGCGGCTTAACGTTTGCACCGACCGCCGATTGGGATTTACTCAAAAAAGCATATGACGCCGCAGTTTCACTCAAGCAAAAAGTGTCTGTCGGAACAATCTTTTCAACCGACATTTTTTATGATGAAGCGGAACATTGGAAGCTTTTTGCAAAATACGGCGCTTTGGCGGTTGAAATGGAAACGGCGGAACTGTACTCGCTTGCGGCGCATTATCACCGGAAAGCGTTGGCGCTTTTTACCGTTTCCGACAGTATGGTCACGGGCGAAACCACTTCGGCACACGAACGGGAGCAAACCTTTACGCAGATGATGCAAATTGCCCTTGATGCAGTTACCGGATAGGATAGCCTTTTGACGGATACCACACGGAAACGAGCAAAAAATAACCGCACGCTCGAACTGAACGCCGATGAAGCCGAAAAGCTAAAAAAGCGGCTTTTAACGGAAAAAGCACTCAGTGCAGCACCGCTTTCAAGCGAGGCGCTGATGAATAAAACGCTCATCGCCGACACATTGCGGGTGCTGCCGCGCGTACCGGATGCATTTGCCGATTTAATCATCGTCGACCCGCCCTATAATTTAACTAAAAATTTTCACGGGCTGCAATTCAATGCGCGCAGCGCTGATTCCTATGAAGCATACCTTGCAAGCTGGGTTCCGGAACTCTGTAAAAAGCTCAAACCTCACGGTTCGCTCTATATGTGCGGCGACTGGAAATGCAGTGCGTCCCTCCAGAAAGCGCTGGAAAATGAATTAACCGTTATCAACCGCATTACCTGGCAGCGTGAAAAAGGACGCGGGGCGACGGCGAATTGGAAAAACGCAATGGAAGATATTTGGTTCGCCGTGAAAGATGCGCAGCATTATTATTTTAACGCCGACGCCGTAAAAATAAAGCGGAAAGTGCTGGCGCCATACACCAGCGCGGGAAAACCGAAAGACTGGGAAAAAACCGAAAACGGAAATTTCCGCCTCACCTACCCTTCCAACTTTTGGGACGACATCACCGTCCCGTTTTGGTCAATGCCGGAAAACACCGACCATCCAACCCAAAAACCGGAAAAACTCTACGCGAAATTGATTTTAGCATCGAGCAAAGAAGGAGACGTGGTATTCGACCCGTTTTTGGGAAGCGGTACAGCAAGCGTTACCGCAAAAAAGCTAAAACGAAACTATTTCGGAATTGAAATCAACGAGACATACTGCTTGTGGGCGGAAAAACGCTTACAAAATGCGGATACCGACACTGCAATACAAGGTTTTTCCGACGGCGTTTTTTGGGAACGCAACTCCGGCGAAGCACGGAAAAAATAACCGTGTAGCCGATATACTTTTACATATTTTCGGACAAATTGCTCCGTCCCAAATACTCTTGCGCATATTGTTCTGGGCTGCAAAGGTGTCCATGTCCGTTTGCAAGGTGAAAAATCTCCGTTGAATGGTGCATCGCTGCTTGGAGATTATGTTCAACGGCAATGATAGTCATGTTTTTTTCTTTGTTGAGGCGGCTGATGAGCGTATAGAGTTTCGCTTGTCCGTCAATGTCAACGGCAGTTGAAGGCTCATCCAAGATCAATAAATCGGGTTGTCCTAAAATCGCCTGCGCGATAAAAACCCGTTGCAGTTCTCCACCGGAAAGCTCACCGAGGAGAGCATTCTTTTTTGCGGCAATCCCGACCAGCTCCAAAACTTCATCCGTACGATATGAAGTTTTTAACCTTTGCGATTTTCGCGCAGCGGACAAAAGCTCGGCAACGGTGAGCGGTAGTTGGAAAAAACTCGCCTTTTGCTGCGGCACATACCCGATTCGCTTTGCCGTACAGTGAATTGATCCGCTGCCGCTTTGGAGCAAACCTAAAATCAATTTTATCAGGGTACTCTTTCCACTACCGTTTTCGCCGAGCACGGAAAGGTACGAACCTTCCGCCACGGAAAACGAAATACCGTCCAAAATCACTTTTTCAGCGTTCGGATAGCGGAAGGTAATATTGTGCACGGTTAAAATCATTCAACCTACGCCTGTTCGTTTTGCAGTTTTACATCATCGGCGATTACTTTGTCGGCATTTTTTTGCACATAGGCTTTCAGTTTAGCATAAATGTCGGAGTCAACCGATGAAAACAGCTTTGCAGCAAACAGCGCCGCATTTTTCGGTTCGCAAATCGTCGCACACGCGATCCCGGACGGCATACGGAGCGAAGAAAAAATATCGGCGCCTCCGAAACTGTCGCTTTTCGGCGGACAGGCGATAACCGGCGATAATACCGCCCCGTCAACAAAACCGGATAGCGCATTGCTACGACCGGCGATCGTGATGTACAATTTCGGACGGTCGCACGCTTCATAGTCGGCGAGCAGTTTCATCACGTGCGCGGGAGTTTTATGAGCCGAGCCGACACGCATTACAAAATCAATCTCGAATTTTTTTAACTCATCGGCGATTATCTGCGCGTGATCAACATCGCTCGACGAGCCCATCAAAATAATACAAAGCGGTTTTTGCATACAATACCTTCTTTTATTGGGGGCATAAAACAGCGTCGCAGCTATTTTAAAATACCCGATCTTAAATTTTAACTATTTTACTTCCTTTCGGACAAAATTACAAGGGTGATAATTCTATAAAATAATCCGCCTTGTAAAAATAAATTTTTCCGTTTATAATACTGCCGATAATTGCAATTCCAATCGGGGGAACGTTTTATGTGGAAAAATTTGGATGAATACGCTGCGTTTGAAAAATTGTGTCGTGAAAAAAAAGTTTCATTGAAAGAAGTTTTAACACCGAATCGGATAAAAAAATACACCGTTTCGGCTGCTTGTGATTTTATATTTTGCGCGGCGGCAAAGCAGGTAAATGAGTCGATACTCGCACTTTTTCAGGAGCTTGCCGACGAAGCGGCGGTGATTAAAAAGTATCGGACATTGTTGTCGGGCGAAGTTGTCAATACCGGTGAACACCGCATGGTGCTGCATCATTTAACGCGCGGACAGCTTGCCTCCGATGTGTATGAAGGCGCGGTAAATAAACGCCGCTTTTACGAAAACGAATGTACAAAAATGAAAGCATTCGCCGCAGCAGTTCACAGCGGAAAAATCACCAACGATGCCGGTGAAAAATTCACCGATGTTGTGCAAATTGGAATCGGCGGCTCCGATTTGGGACCGCGGGCTTGTTACCTCGCTTTAAAAAATTGGGCGGTAAAAAACCGGTGTAACAGGCTAAATGCGCACTTTATTTCAAATGTCGACCCTGACGATGCGTTTAGCGTTTTGGAGGAATTGCGTGATAGACTTGCAACGACACTTTTTATTTTAGTGTCAAAAAGCGGGACAACGCAGGAAACACTTGCCAATGAAGCGCTCGTAAAACAGTATCTTGCAAAAGCAAACCTCAACCCCGCTTCGCATTTTATTGCCGTAACAAGCGAAACCAGTCCGCTCGCAAAAAGCAGTGCATACCGTCACGTCTTTTTTATGGACGACCATATCGGCGGACGGTATTCTTCAACGTCCGTGTGCGGCGGGGTAGTTCTTTCGCTCAGTTTCGGCTATGACACATTCGCCGCATTTTTGCAAGGCGCTCACTGTGGCGATGCCGAAGCTTTAAACGCAAACGTTTTAGAAAACCCCGCCTTATTTGATGCGCTCATCGGAGTATATGAAACCAGCGTGCTCGGATTTCCGATGACCGCTATTCTCCCGTACAGTCAAGCCCTTTCCCGCTTTCCGGCTCACTTGCAGCAGCTGGATATGGAATCCAACGGCAAAACCGTCAACCGGTTCGGTATGCCGGTGCACTACAAAACGGGTCCGGTTGTCTTCGGTGAAAGCGGCACCAACGGACAGCACTCGTTTTATCAAGGCCTCCACCAGGGCAGTCATCCGGTGCCGCTCCAATTTATCGGCTTCGCAAAAAGCCAGGCTGATTTTGATATCAACAGCGAAGGCTCAACGAGTCAAACAAAACTGAATGCAAACCTTTTAGCGCAAATTATCGCTTTTGCAACGGGAAAATCAGACGCCAATTTAAACAAAAACTTTAAAGGAGAACGCCCCGCAAGTTTACTCTTTTGTAAAAAAGAACTTTCACCGAAAGCGCTCGGCTATATACTTTCACACTTTGAAAACAAAGTGATGTTCCAAGGCTTTTTATGGAACCTCAATAGCTTCGACCAAGAAGGCGTGCAGCTCGGAAAAGTGTTAACCAAAGGCATCTTGAAAGGAGACGTCTCCGACACCACGAAAGCACTGATGGATTGCATCGGAATATAACGCACTACATTCGCTTTTAGGAGGCATACATGGCAAATGAACGTCATCAATTTGCAACAAAGTGGGGCTTTATCTTATCCTGCGTTGGATCCACCGTAGGAATGGCGAATGTATGGGGCTTTCCTTACAAACTGGGAAGCAACGGCGGCGGAGCTTTTTTACTCATATATATCTTCTTTGTCGTTTTATTCGGCTATGTCGGACTTTCAGCAGAATATGCAATCGGCAGGCGCAGCGGAACCGGAACACTCGGTTCATACGCATTTGCGTGGAAACACGGCAAAAAAGATCGTGAAAAAATCGGAAAGTTTATCGGCTGGATTCCGCTGATCGGTTCGATAACCATCGCCATCGGCTATGCGGTTATTATTTCGTATGTACTCAAAGCATTTATGCAATCACTAACCGGCTCGATTATGAATCAACCGCCGGCTGCGTGGTTTGAATCGTTCGCATTTAAAAATTTCAGCGTTGTTCCCTATCATCTCGTTATCATCATCGTTACGCTGTTTACAATAATGTTCGGCGCAAAAACGATCGAAAAAACAAATAAAATTATGATGCCACTTTTCTTTATTCTGTTCATTATCCTTGCCATTCGGATTCTCTTTTTACCCGGCGCTTTTGAAGGCTATAAATTTCTCTTTATTCCGGACTGGTCGCATTTACTAAATCCGACTGTTTGGATTACCGCAATGGGGCAGGCGTTTTTTTCACTGTCAATTACCGGCTCCGGTATGATTGTCTACGGTGCATATTTACGTAAAGACCATGATTGTGTTGACGGTGCAAAAAACACGGCATTATTCGATACCATTGCCGCACTGGTCGCAGCCTTGGTGATGATACCCGCCTGCTTTGCATACAATAATGATCCGGCAGCCGGTTCCGGCTTGTTGTTCGTCGTATTACCGGAAATTTTACAACAAATGCCCGCCGGCAGAATATTCGGAATCATTCTCTACATTGCGGTTGTGTTCGCAGGTATTTCATCTTTGCAAAATATGTTGGAAGTTGTTGCAGAATCCCTGTTACACAAATTTCCAAAATTACAGAGAGCTGGGATTATGATTATTCTCGGGACCATCGTATTCGGCACCGGTATTTTTATGGAACCGATTGCGGAAACAAAAGGCGCAATTCTCGGCGGTTGGGGACTGTGGATGGATTTGGTTTCGACATACATTATTCCCATCGGCGCAGTCCTCGGCGCAATTTCCTGGTTCTGGATTATGAAAAAAGAAGAAATTCTGGATGAAATCAACACCGGCTCAAAACGCGTTTACGGTGAGCTGTGGTACAATATCGGAAAATATGTGTACACACTTTTAACGTTAGTTCTCTGTATCGTTGCAATCGCACGCAGTGAAGGATATTAAAAAGAATATGATGAGGATTGACAAACCGACCGGAACGGCATAATTCGTATTTTCCGTTACATAATTTTTTCTACACGGTATTTTTTATCTTTCACCGTGAGTCGATAATCGCAATCCGGAATGGTTCCCAGTGCTTTCCGAAGTTTAGAAACTTGGACATACATCAAGTTTGCGGTGCGGTATTCATTGGAGAATTCCTGTGCGTACAGATCTGCGGGAGAAATGCCTCCGTCATGTTCGCATATTTTAATAAATAGTTTGTAGAGGGATTTCGGTAAGTTATCAAAAAGGACTTCATCAAAATAGTAGGAGTGTTTTAAATTTGCAGATGTGCGATATTCGCGATTGGAGAGGTTAAATTCTTTTTCAATGAAAAACAGTTCTAAATAGTTACGAATTTTTAATACCGTCAACTTTTCCGCCGGACAAAGATTTTCGTTCATCTGTACGGTTACCCACTTTTTTTCAATTTCAACCGCACATTGAATTAACGCAAACCGACACCTTCTTTTTTTACGCTTGAGCGCCAAAATTTTTTCCGCATTGACCTTTTGGTAAACGATACAGGTTTTATCGATACAGGCACGTTCCAAATCGAAGACAGCATCTGCAGACTCAACCGGAATTTTGTTTTTCCTAAAAAAATAAACAACTTTTGCTAAATCGATATTATTCGTATCAAAAAGAATAACTTTCACACTGATTTCGATATCGACCATTTTTTCAACTCGATTTAATACGGACAGTATAAAATAAATATTCTCGCGGTAAAACCGCGGAATGGTACAAAATACTAACGTCTGCAAAATGATTTTATCAGCTCAAGATACCGCTGCGAAATGATTTTTTCATCAAAGTATTTTTCCGCAATTTCGCGCGCCCTTTTACTCATTGCGGCTTTTTGCGCATCGGACAAAAGCACATATCGCTCCATTTTTTCCGCCAAATCGTGCGGATTTTGCTTTTGACACAAAAATCCGTTTTCGCCGTCAAACACGGGTTCCCGCGTCCCCGCACTATCGCAGCCGATAATCGCCTTTGATAGCGAAATTGCTTGCAACAATACCCGCGGCACTCCTTCCCGATAATATGAAGGCAGCACCATACAATCGCACGACTCATCGATGTAGGTTTTCATATTGAGCACAAAACCTTCAAACGTTACAATGCCGTCCGAAACATATCGATCCAATGCGGATTTTTCAATAAAGTCGGGATCGGCTTTTTTCGTGTTTTCAAAACTGCCGCAAATTGCAAAAGATACTTTATTCCCATATTTTTCTTTGAGTAGTTTTGCCGCCTGCAAATAGTCATCCAGTCCTTTGGAAACTAAAAGTCTCCCCGCAAATACAAAACGGATACAATCGGTATTTTTCGGTTTGCCCGCCGTTTTATAATAATCCAAATTAACGCCGCGTCCGGGCAAAACCGCACACGCATTTTCCGAAACGATACGTTTTTGCAAAAAAACGGCTTGGTCATCGGGGTTCACAAAAAAAGTAAACGCCGTATGTGCATGTAAGGCTTTCCGATACAAAAAGCTCATGAAGTTTTGCAAGAGCGACGGCTTCAAATAAACTTTGCCCAAACCAGTCATATTGGAAATTGACGGGATATGCAGTTTTTTTGCCGCAATACCACCGTAAATTACCGGTTTCGCATTGTAATTCAGCACCACATCGGGTTTTTCGGCTTTATACAAGCGCCGGTACTGCGCCAAAACGGATAATTCTTTGAGCGGAGATGTTCCGCGAGGATTATAATTCGTCGTGATAACTTTACAAACGGCTTGCAGTTTTTCCAAACTTTCATCCGCGTTGGTAAAAGCAATCACTTCAACGCCTGCAGCTTGCAAGTCCTGTATTAAAGTTTTACTGAAATACGTATCTCGACACGTATTGGAAGAAATAATTGCTTTCATTTTTACCCCTATTATTGCCGTTTTATAAACGATTTTCCGTAAAATAATAAAGTCTACAAAAACTTTGTAGACTTTATGATAACTCGATTGAGATTATTCAATCACGGCAATAATGTCATTTGCCTTGAGAATCAGGTGTTCCTCACCGTCAATTTTCAGCTGAGTTCCGGCATATTTGTCGTATATAATTTTATCACCGACCGCGACTTTGATTTTTTCTTTGTCGTCACCGATTGCCACAACCGACGCTTCCTGGGTCTTTTCCTGAGCCGTAGCCGGAATATAAATTCCGCCGGCTGTTTTTTCCTGCGCTTCAATCGGCTTTACCAAAACTCTGTCCGATAAGGGTCTAATTTTCATATAACCGCCTCCATAGTGGGTCATTTTGACACAAAAATAGTAAAAAGAGAACGTAGCGGTGTCAAATTGACTCGTATCCGCCTCTTTTTCGAATACTAATATACTAAATTTCTCAAATCAAGGCAAGAGAAAATACAAACTTTTTTTGAAATTTTGTAAAAAGCACATTGTTTTCCCGCTCTTTTTCATTTTTGATGAATATTTTTATACCAAAACTCATAAATAAAAAAAATATAATTTTGGCACGCTTTTTGCTTGCTTGTAAGTGAAACTAAAATTAAACGAGGTATAATATATGAAAAAAAAACACAGTCTTATCGGCACCTACTTTGACGACATCAGTAAATATGCACTTTTAAGCGCGGAAGAAGAGTATGACCTCGCAGTCAGAGCAAAAAACGGCGACGCACGGGCAAAAGACGCCCTCATCACCGCAAATTTACGCTTTGTAGTAAAAATTGCAAAAGAATATACAAACCGCGGCTTGCCGCTTGCAGATTTAATCAGCGAAGGCAATTTAGGCTTAATTGCCGCCATTGAGCGGTTTGAACCTTCACATGAGGTACGGCTCACTTCATACGCCGTGTGGTGGATCCGCCAAGCAATTTTGAAAGCGCTTTCGCAAACAACACGGGCAATCCGTCTCCCCGAAAACCGCGTAAACGAATTACTGGAAATCAAAAAATACGCACAAAAATTTGACGGTTCCGAAACGGAACATGAAAAAATGACAAAAATTTCCAATCACATGGGAATGTCCGAACAAACCGTCCGAAATATTTTACAAGCATGCCGCACGCCGGTTTCATTTGATGCAAAAATTTCCGGTGCGGCTGATGAGTTAACCGTCGGCGATACCATCGAAGACAACCAAGCAGTGGCTCCTGAAAAATACGCCGAAGCACAGTATGTGAAGCGTGAGATTGATACGATGCTGGAGCGACTGACCGATCGTGAAGCGGAAATTATCCGGTACCGCTTCGGTTTGAACGGCTATCCGCAGCTTTCACTCGGCGAACTCGGCGACATGTACAATCTAACCAAGGAGCGCATTCGCCAAATTGAAAAGCGCGGGCTCGAAAAATTAAACACCACCCGCAATTACAATGCAATGTACGACTATGTCGCGTAATTCAGACAAAATACCTGTGGTTTTTCGGCTCTTTCAACGAAGAAAGGGCTGAAAAGCCGGTGCCGCTCATTGGGAACCGACAGGTTTGTGTCGTGAAAATTCACAACCGCAAAAATCTTGCCGATACAAACCGTATTTTTGGGAAATCTGTGTTGATTGTAAAAAGCCGTTTTCTTTTTTAAAGTCGTTCGGCAACCAAAGGCAATTTTCCGTTTGGAGCGAAAAACCCAGTTTATTGATGAGAGCGGCATTTTTTAAAGGGCTGATCGAAAGCGTTGAACAAAAATAATCAAAACCGTTTTTTTTTGCGATTTCCGCCGTTTTTCCGAGCCAAAGCGCATGGCACCTTTCGCAGCGACTTCCGCCTTCCGGCTCCATTTCCAAACCCGCAACCGCGGCTAAAAATTCTTCGTGAATGTAGGATGCCGGAAAAATTTCACACTGCAGCTGAAAATCTTTTCGGTAAAACTCCTGCAATTTTTCCAATTCACCGAAACGTTTGGAATACTCTTCAAGCGGCGCAATGTTCGGGTTATAGTAAAAAAGCGTCAAACGAAAATAATCTTTCAGTTTGAGTAAAACCGCCGAAGAACAGGGAGCGCAGCACACGTGCAAAAAAAGCGACGGCTTTTTACCGGAACGGCTGATTTCGGCGAGGCAGTCGGCACACTCGCGGTTGTAATTTTGAATTTTGTTTTGTGTCGTATTCATTCCGCTGATTGGATACCTTTATCAATAACAATAATTTGCTGCAACTTTTGTATCAGGGTGCGGTTAAATTCTGCAAACGCCTCATCGGAAACGGTGTTTTTGTTAAAACGAAAAGCGATTGCGCCCGGATGCCCGCCACCGTCTTCAAGTTTCAAATCAAGGAGTACGGTAAGCAAATTAAGATAATTTCCGGCTTTTGAAGCCCGCACTCGATACTGCACTTTATTGGAAACGTCATCAGGGTCATAAAATGCGGAAATACCAATTAAGCCGGCATTTTCGGCAATCGCATTCGTCGCCGTTTTAACAACTCCCACAACCTGAGTATAATCGGCAAGATCAAAGAACTCATGAGATGCTTTTCTATCCAAAAAAATAGCGCCGATTTCATGATCGTAAACGGAATAATCTAAAATTTTATTGAGAATTTTATGCTCCGCCGTTGAAAGAGAATCAATCATATTGAGCAATTCCGTCGCATTGGCAATATTCGTTGTATTCCGCCGCCTTTTTTGTGCAAGTAACTCATTGAGATGATTGAAAAAATAATCGAATATTTTTTTATCTCGTTTTTTAAAAAGGTAACCGCCGGTTTTGGCGTCACCGACCATACCGGTGAGCATCGCCAGCACAATATTTCGAGAATACAACTCGGAAATTTCATACAACTGCAACACATCCGAACGTTTACTCAGTTTATAGCATATTTGCGCGATAATTTCACAGGTACTTGATGCCGCTAGTAAAAGCGAAAAATCGGGAGTGCTGACCGTGTGTGCATCCGCATCGAAGTGATGGTCAATTTCAACTTTCGGAATAGTCGGATCAGCTAAGAGCCTGAAACCGTAATCATCGGCAGCAATCATATCGGGCTTCGGTGTGTCAAGCACAAAAATCACATCCGGTTTCGGAATAGCCCCCAACGCATCGGTGTAAAATTCAATGCCGTTGTATTCGATAACATCACCTAAAAATTCGAGCGGACGCTGGATTGCCGACTCCAAATAAATACACACCTTTTTGTTGAATTTACGTAAAAGAAGTCCAAACGCCGTCAAAGAAGCAACGCAATCTTCATCAGGAAACGTATGCCCGAAAATTAAAAACGAACCGTTTGACATAATCAAATTGAGAATACGCCAAATCGTTTTATTTTTTGCCGCAATACTTAACGGTACATCCTTTTTTCGCCCGTAGCTTAAATCAAGTGAAAGCATAAGTTAACGGATAAGAATATCAAAAAAAAGAAAAAAAATCAAGAATACTGTTGGTTAAAATTTATTTAAAACCTCGACCTCGGATAACGAACTTTTTGCTGCGTTTACCGTTTTTCACGAACGGATTATTTGTACACAACCGTGATAACGAGCGGCTTTTCCAGAGAAAGCATATAGGAAAGCGGTACCGTTAAAGTCGCACTGTTTCCCGCAAAATAATGGACACGACCTTCCGGTTCCGATTTTACGCTGTCGATAACACCCGGACAAGTCAGCACCACTTTGAAAAAGGCGGTTTTCAGCTCGTTGGATATTTTCGGTCCGTAAGCGCTCGCAATCAACTCTTCATAGTCCGTCGCCGTCATTATTTCACCCGTGGTAATCGGAGACGCGAATAAATCCAAATAATCTTTTACATCCTGCGGAAACGTTTCAATAAGCTTTGAAAGTGTTTCCCGCCCGATATTACAAGTAACTTTTTTATTTTCCACGTCAATCCCAAAAAGCTGCGACGCTTCAACACGCCCTTTCGGAATTCTAAAAGCGGCATCAACGGAAGCGTCCGTATCGGTTTTAAATTTCATCGTTTCAATATTTTCTGTTTTTAAGTTGGCAGTAATCTGCTCGGGATCAAAAAGGGAATTTCCTTCACCGACGGCATTTTTTACCAATACTTTGGTATTTTCACTTGGCTTTACCGATAAATTGAGCATTACATCGCCGCTCGGCGCCACCGTCACTTCCGCAACCGGCGAACAGGAAAAAAAGGCCAAACTCACTAATGCACATACACAAACTCGAAAAACATTTTGTATCATAACAACCTCTTTATTCTATATAACGGTTTTCACCGTAGACATAAAATAAAACATTTAAACGGCTAAAAAGTTGCACGATATCATGCGAATAATTTTAATTTCAATGAAATTGTAAACCTTGGCTGGAAATACATCAGCAATAATCTTGCAAAGTTTTTACAACAGTGCTATTTACAGTAACTTATCATAGTGCACCGTTGTTAAGCTATTCAATGAGGAAATATTTATGAAAAAAAATCTATGCAAAATTTTAGCAAGTCTGTTGATTCTTTTAAGTTTTTCGTGTAAAAGCACACCCAAAAGGGATAAAAACTTTTTAGGCGACTTTAATGCGATAAACCTTGACAAAATGATGGCGGCGATTGTACCGCGAACGAAGTCGGAACTTTCACCGCGCGAAATATCATTTGTTTTTGAGCCGAAAACAAATATTCTTTCCTTTCACCACAAATATATGGGAGATAATATTTGGATTTCACTGAACTATGAAGAGCGTCAAACGATGATTGCCGCGATTAACGCTTATTTGGAAGCATTCAAAAAAGGTGAACTCACCGCAGAAAATAACAAGAAAAAAGCCTTTTTCGGAAAAACGCCGTCGTATATGCGTTGGGGACTTTTAGGATTGGTACACGAAGCAAAACCGGTGCTTCGCTTTGAGTATCAGCTGATGGGACAAAAACAACTCCCCTACTTTATTCTTGCAACGGCATCGCAAAAGGCGCTCGGTAATGATGAGGCGAATAGTATTGCAATTCGGATTGCATTATCGCCTGCAAAATGCCAGGAATTTTTACTCCGACTCGATCAAAACAACTTGCTGGAAATTGTAAATGAACTGCAAGCCGATTTTGAACAGTTTGATCCGGATCCGGAGTTTTCGGTTAATCCGACAACGGAAATAGAAAAAAACAGTACTGAAACGGATAAAACGGTAGATCCCGACGAAGCGGAATTCGGACTTTAAGGAAACGGAAATAAGCTCAAAAATCTTTCGGTGAAAGATATCATGACAGTCCTGCATAATCTAAAGAAAAGGTGTTTCTCTGCCGAAAATTAGGATATGAAAGTCTTTTTTAAAGTATTGATTATGCTCGGGCTGTGCTGGACGGTGACGGCACAGGAAAATATTCCGCTTGCATCGTTTGACCACATTCCTGACAGTACTCGCTTGCGAAAAACAATTGCGGGAGTTTGGCTTTCGGCGGAACCCGGCAGTGTTGCGGTATTGAAACCGACCGATTACACGGACGGTACCGGAAAAAGATTTTCAGTCGAAAGTGTCGTCTATGACGATGTGATCGAAGTGCGGATTATTCCCTACGATACGAATTTTTACAACAAAAAAAAAGCCGCAAAAGTTATTGATGCGGAGCGAGAAACCGTAACGGCGAAAATGCAACTCAAAGCGGCTCCTGCAGCGGCTGACGAAACCGCCCAAGCCAATACAAACGACGAACCTGCAAAAAATGATACCGCAGCGGATACGGCTACGGCGGAACAGCCGCCCAAAGAGCCGGATGCGCTGCCGGAAAATCTTGTGCCGACCGATTTTGCCGCACAAATACCGCAAGGAACGTGGGTACTGCGTCGCAACAAAAAAACCGGCGAGCCGATTTCCATTACGATTTATTTACGGGAAAGCAGCGAACTTTTTATCGTTTTGCATCCGGCAAAACTGGAACGCATTCGGGATAAATCGCTCATCGACTTTTGCCTTTTTGGCGCGTATGTCCGCCGCGATGTGCCGATCAGTTTTAGCTTTGAAAGTTTATATTACACCTCACTCGTTCAGTTAAAAGAGCGGACACAAAGTATTTTACCGTGGGACATTTTTGATCCGCCTGCGGTGTACAGTACCGTTGAAGCGACGTCGAAAATCACTGCAGAACGTCTGAAGCAGCTCGTCTATATCGACGACGGAGCATTTGACGAGGATGGAATACCGCGTTACATCGAAACGGGCAAAGTGCAAACGAAAGAAGAAATCAAGTATGCGGCAAACATTGCGGAAATTCCTGCAGGGCGAAAAATTATCGGCGGCGTAAACTGCTCCGGCTTTGTAAAGTGGATTATTGACGGTATTATCAAGCCGATTGCGGGAAGCGGCACCTATATTGCATCACTGCAAAAACCGACCGATGTTCCCAACACCGGCTTTACCCAAAACTATGTTGAAAAGCGCGATTTATTTTTCGGCTTGGACTGGATTCGGAATTTAGCCGCAGCCCGTCTTTCACTCACCATGCAAAAAACCGTGTATCCGTATCAAGCGGGAATTGACGTAACGGTGGAACCGTTTTCATTTTCACTGCCGGTGCAGCCGCATCCCGTTATCAAGCAAAAATTTGCCGGTTATTTTAGATCGGTTGGCTACCAAATCGAGTACTTAAAACCGCTTTTATACTATCTCGCGATTACCGAACCGGGAAATTTTTACCTTGCAAGCATCAATCGGGAAACAGGCACCCCACCATTGCGGCAATACAACCATGTGGCGGTATTTTTTCCGTATTTTGATTTACTGGGAGCGTTCCATGTTGCCGTGTACGAAAACGCCCAAGCAACCGATTTGGAAAAATTTATCGCTATCAATAAGGATGCTTTTATTTCGTTAGTGCGGATTGAAGCACCGGAAATCGGATTTTACGCTCCATAAGAAAGCACTGATTAATTCTCGATTGAATTAATCAGTGTCTCCTTTAGGAACCGGCACCTCTCGCCTATTTTCGTTCGAGGCAGGCAATGCCCGGCAGTTCTTTTCCTTCAAGCATTTCAAGCGAAGCGCCGCCGCCGGTTGACACGTGGGTCATCTTTGACGCAAGGTGAAACTTGTTAACGGCAGCAACCGAGTCGCCGCCGCCGACAACCGTGATACAGCCTTTTTCAGATGCAGCGGCGAGCATTTTCGCGATTTGCTCCGTACCTTCCGCAAAAGCCGGAAACTCAAAAACGCCGACCGGACCGTTCCATACGATTGAGGCTGCATTCATAATTTCTTTCTTGGCAAGTGCTAGTGTTTTTTTACCGACATCCATCGCAATCATACCGTCAGGAATATCTGCCGTATCAATCGCGATTGCTTTTTCATTCGCATCGAACTTTTTTGCAACGAGATGATCAACCGGCAAAATGATTTTTACGCCCTTCGCTTTTGCGTCCTCCAAGAGCTTTTTTGCCGTGTCGGCATAATCGTCTTCAACGAGGGACGCCCCCACGGAATGCCCCTGCACTTTCAAAAACGTATACGCCATACCGCCGCCGATAATCAAACAATGTGCATTTTTCAAAAGGCTTGACAGAACACCGATTTTCGAAGACACTTTTGCCCCACCGATAATTGCAACCATCGGTTTTTTTGGCTCCTTAACCATCGGTTCCAAATAGCGAACTTCCTTTTCCATCAAAAGACCGCCGACACATGTTTTCATAAACTTTGCAATCGTTGCCGTCGAAGCATGCGCCCGATGCGCCGTCCCGAACGCATCATTGACAAACACATCACCGTACGTTGCCAGCTCTTTTGCAAGTACTTCCTGTTTTGCAGTATCTTTGCTGGTTTCTTCTTCATGGAAGCGGGTGTTTTCTAAAAGCAAAATACCGCCTTCCGGTAAATCGGCAACTTGTTTTCCCGCCCCGAAGCAGGATTCTGCAAATGCAACCGGTTTTCCCAGTTTTTTCGCTAAATAATCGGCGACCGGTTTCATGCGATGCTTCCCGTTCAAATATTTTTCCAAGTCAAAAGCTTCGCCGTTCGCTTTTACTTTTGCCTCCGCCTTAGCGGAATCTTTTTTCGGGTCGCCTAAATGGCTCATCAGCACGAGCGAACGCGCCCCTTGCTCCAAAATCGAATGAATCGTCGGAAGTGTCGCCATAATACGCGTGTCGTCTTGAATCACGCCGTCTTTCATCGGGACATTAAAATCCACACGCATAATAACGCGTTTTCCCTTCAAGTCAATATCCTTACAAGTTTTAATCATACGGGTTCCTCCACAATTAACCGGTAGTATGGGATATTGTACAACGAAAAAGAAAAATAAACAATTCTTTTAGTTGTAATCAATCGACGTTAAAATCGTATTCAACTTGCTGATTGGGTCTTCGTACTCACGGAACGTAAAGCCCACGTGGTACCCTTTATCTGAAACAATCGTTATCGTTTTTCCGATGCAATTATTCACCGAGCCGCCTTTTATATACGGAAAATACTGCGGCTTGTGGATAGTGAGATGGTAGTCCTTGCCGTCGTAACGGACACTTGCGAGATTCGCCGGAAATTTTACCAAAAAGATGAGAAAATCATCACCTTTTCCGCCCCCAACCGAAAGCTGCGTTCCCGGTTTCATCACATGAATATTCCGTTTGCCGATTGATCGCGTTTGGTTGAACACGTAAATTTCAGTCATACCGGAGAGATTGCGGTTTACGTGAAGTCGCGGCTGCTCCGTATAATGCGTATTCGGCGAATACTCATTTGAAGTTTTATTCAAAAAAGCGGAATGCTCTCGGGCTTCTGCAAGGCGCTGTTCCACGAGGGTATTTGCATAGGCGTTCGACGCTTGCCACGTTGCCTGTTCCGCTCCCGTACTCGCCGCACTGAATTTATTTAAGCTCTCATGCCCCGTTGAATCATCCAAGGCGTGCGAAATCGAATGTGAACCGCGTCCGCGAAGCAGAAAAAACAGGAGCAAAAGCAGTAACAGTAATATTGCACCCAAAATCGCCAGCGCTATCCAAAAACGTCCACTCTGATAGAAATTTTCAAACCAAGTCGGCTTCACCGTTAGCGGAAGCGTTGCAACCTGCGGTAGTACCGATTTATTATCGGCAAAATTGAGGCGTAGCTCCGGATTATAATTGCCTTTCGGAAATGCTTTTTTCGGGAGCTGCACTTTTGCGTCAAGATTCACCGTTTCGCCCGGATTAATCGTAATAGCTCCGTTTTTCACCGGAAGCGTTGCAGACTGTACTCCGTTCGACATGGTAATATTTTCCAACGTCAGCTGAACCGGCTCGTCCGATTCATTTGTAATTTTTAAAGGTACCGATAACTGCGTTCCCAACGCTTCAAGCGATGACGGAAACTGCACTTTCGGCAATTTTTGCCTATCCTCATTGAGCGTTAAAGCGATGTTCGGATCCGGACTTAATTCGCTCGGTGTTACTCCCAAACTGCCGGTGACATCGCCTGAAATATCCCGAACACCGTTATCACCCGTTTCCGCCTTACCGGAATCGACGTTTGCCGAACCGTTTGCGGCATCTTCATTCGCCGTTGAAGTCCACCCACTCGTGTCGCTTTTTTTTCTGCCGTCAGAATCATCTGTAATGCCGGTTGGATCCGCACCGCTACCGTTTGCAAGCACATCACGTGAAGTGTCAGCTTGTCCGGTGCCGTTTATGCCGGTGTCGGTATTTTCGCCCGAACCGACGGTTGAATCCGCACTGTTGCCGGAGAAACCGCTTCCCGTTGTATCGCTCCCCCGCCCCACCGTTCCGTTATTTTCGGACGAAGTAGTCGTTGTTCCGTTGCCGCCGGCATTTGCAGTCGTGTTGTTCCTATCGGTTGATGTTCCGCCTGTACTGCTTGTACCTGCCGTCTCTGCAATCCCTGAAACGACATCTCCGTCAAGATTTCGGATAATAACATTATCGGGAAATGGCAGCTTGACAAAATACACTTTCCAGTTGTCCGAACGAATATCACTTGCAATCCGTGAAATTTTATTTTTGAGCTGCTCCGATGTATAGGTCGCATAGGGACTCGTTTTCGGCGGATTAAAAATACCGTCCGAGATAATAATTAAAATTTTTTCTTTGTTAGCCGTATTTAAAGTGCGGGTAAAATCCTTGGCGTAATCAAACGCTGTCAACAGATCGGAATTTTGCCCCAACTGATACAGAAGCATAAAACGCGAAACTATCTTTGAAAGGTCCGCTTCACCGGTTATTTTTTGTGAAATTTCATGATGCGGCTTTGCGGTGAACGAAATCAAATGAAACATATCGCCTTCCCGAATAAACTTCGAGTTAATTTCATTCAAAACCCGCTTATTAATATCATCGTAGTACGGTAAAATCGTACCGGACGTGTCCATCATAACCACAATATCCGCCTGCTCCTGCCGCACTTGGGGATATAGCACTCCGAACAGCAAAAAACAGGCAATCAAACAAGCAAAGATTCGTTTCATACGATCAACTCCTTTTTACAACACAGGCATCTGCATCCTCTATTGGACACCCTCGGCAACCTTAATTTCCAAAACCTTGAACGTTTTGTTTCCATCCATAATGAGAGCGTCAAAGGTTTCATCTTTCTTTTTATTTAACAACGCATGTCCCAGTGGTGAAAGATAGGAAATAATACCGTTTTCCGGATCCGATTCCCACGGTCCCAAAATAGTATACGTTTCGGTTTTGTCATCGGTGAGGTTTTGAACACTTACCCGCGTTCCGAAACTGACCTTTTTAGAACTGGCACTCGTCGGATCAAAAATTTCCGCCCGCTCAATATCAGCCTGCAAACGTGAGCTCAAATTGCTCAGTTTAGCCTGTTCTTCGCGTGCCGACTTGTATTCAGAGTTTTCACGTAAATCTCCCAACGAAAGCGCATAGCTCAAATCGCGCTGATTTTGCGGAATCCGCACATCGATGATATGCTGCAATTCCTTTTTCTTTTCTTCCAACTTACTCGCGGTAACAATCAAGCCCATTGCGGTAACTTCTTTTTCGCCTGAATCAACAAAACTGAAACCGGGGAATTTCTTTTGAATATAGACTTTCAACTGCGATTTTAATGCAGAATCCAGCCCCTTGACATCCGCAATCAACATGTAAAGACGTGAAACGGTTGACTCGTCGGAACTATCCACAAACTGTTCAAGCTGCTTTTCTTTTTCAAACAGCAAGTCGGTAATTTGCTTTATCGTGCGGCGGTTATCCGTCGTATTCTGTTTATTATCAATTTCCCGATAACAGAGCGCTAAAATATTAATGAGCGAAATGAGTTGTTTTTCATAATCAATTTCCGCGCCCGTAAACCACTCGGCATCACCGCCATTTTTGAAAAACCAAATAACCGCATCACGGAACACGCCGGGATTTTCAAAGCAAGTGCGGATAAATTCCTGTAACTTTTCGGTGTAACCTTCTTCAATCAAAGCATCAATAATATCCTGCGAAAGCACTGTCGGGAAAAGCGTGATATACTCGTTCGCCCAATTTTGCACCAGTAAGCGGATGTTTTTCAAAAAAGTTTGTTTGAGTTCTTTATCTTTAATCTCCGCATAGATACTCACAGGATTGTCAATCCGATGATAAAGATCCGCAAAGCTGATATATTTTTCCGTTACCAAATGCGGTATTTTTGCCGCAATCGAATTAACCACCATCTGCGATGCGACAACCTGTTCGTTAATCTGCGAAAGTGTTCGCAAAAAACCTTCAAAATAATTTACCATATCATGGAAAACTTCATCGTTCACATCAGCCTTTTCGATAAAGGTATTCAAAATTTCAATGCGTGCAAAAAAGTTTTTCTGCGCTTTAAATTCATTAAAAAGCTTTTCTTCCATTGAAACGGGACGCTCCCGAACGGTAAATGAATCCGCATCGTCGGGATTGATACCGAAACTCGAATTTTCCTTCAAAATATTTCTTGCTCGGGTGTTCCAGCTCGTCCATTCACTCGCCGTTAAAAGCGACGGCACCAATTCCTGCTTCACTTTTTTCATCGTGCAGTTATTGCCAAAACTTTTAATAATCGTTTTCAATGTCCATTCGACATCGTTTTTCACTTTTGCGCTGAGTTGATCTCGTTGCTTTGTCGCTTTTAAAACCCAAATATGCTCCGATGAAAGCGTCTGCAGTGAACTAAGCGCCATTTTCAAGCTCATTTCATGACCGCGACGTTTTGCAAAATCGATTTTCAGCATTTCGTTTTCGAGACTGCTGATTCGCCCGACTCCCCAGGTTTTATGGAAAACAAAACTTCCGGTATCAAATGCAATATGTTTTTCAAACTCATCAATTGCTTCAAACACCGGTCGCCAATTTTGGTTGAGGTTCGACACGTTTATATATTCATCCAAGTGGCTGTGGTCGGCGTATTTGTTTCGATATGCCTGTATGATTTCCTCTCGTGGCTTCGGATCTTCACTGTCGTAGCGAAGCATCAACTTGAGAATATCAATTGCAACATCCCAATTTTCAGTCTTTGCATAATATTCATATAAATCATGCATTAAAAACGGTTTTTTTGTGTCGTTTGAACTCGTTGCAATTTTATCCTGCGTGCGGTAAAAAAACTCAATTTCCTCAGGAATAAGCGATACGAGTTTTGACCACACTTCTTTAACGCTGCTTAATTTTTTAATGCCGATAAAACGGTAAATCGATTTTTTATAATATTCAACCGCCTTATCCTTATCACCGGCAGCTTCCGCACGCTCGGCAATTTTTTTCGGTGATTCGGGATCATCGTAATCAATTTTCGTTAAACGCTCGAGTACATCAAAATATTTTTCTTCATCGTTTTTTTCATACAATTCTTTCAACGTCTGCAATGCAAACTTTGATTCTCCGAATTTCAAAACCTGTTTACACAAATGCTCGACAATTTGAACCCGCTTGTTTTCATTAAAAATCGTTATTAATTCGCGTATGTTTGAATCATCAAGATTTTGATGCATGAGTGAAGTAATGCTTAAAATATACAACGATATAATGCTGTTTTTTGAACTTGACAGCTTTTCAGCACAAATTTCTTCAATTTTTTCAAGATTATTCTCTTTTTTTGCAGTCGCAATGATAGTATCCAACCCATTGAAGTCGGCTATGGAATAATTTCCAATCGCCGCCCGCGTCCACGTTTCTTCATTCAACATATCGGTAAGAGTTTTTTCAACACCTTCAGCCATTTTGTATCTCCTATTCCCTTGCGAGGTCTCAACACCCCGATTTTTATCCTGTTTATATTTTGACAGTGAGCAGTATTTTCGCATTTAGCCGCGTAATCAGCCCGCCCAAAGATCGTCACTTTTAAAATTTTTGAGGAAACGATGTAAAACAACGTCAAGCCTTTAATCAGCGTTTCCTTAAGGAGGCACTGATTAATTCAATCGCGAATTAATCAGTGCCCACCTTTACAATCTATTGT
>CALDWC010000007.1 GCA_937923945.1 uncultured Treponema sp. | reverse complement strand
ATTCTTCGCGGCGGATTTTCGGGTATTTTACAGGCATATGTAATATACGAGTTTTTCTATGATGCGGGAATCGATCGTTTGACTTTACCCGATCCCGATGCATACAAAAAGTTTTACATGCTTTTTGAACCGCGCGGAAAATACGATAAATTTTCATTCAGCGTACCGTTCTTTATGGCTCCGGTGTCATCCCTTCCGGCGTATATGGATGATGTGCAGTATGCGGATTCGATGTTTACGGGATTGGGGTTAAAACTTGCGGGTGGGAACTTGGAAAAGTATCATTTCGAAGCGGGTGCGAGTTTTTGTACGTCGGTAAATCCACAGAATATCAGTAAATTTTCAGCGTTTACTTGTTCGATTTCTCCTTTTTGTACTACGGCGTTTGCAGGAAATACATTGGATTTTCGGGTAAACATTCATCCGTTTCTCTACGAAGAACCGGAAAAAATGGTAAGTATCAGTATTCAATTTAAGGCGGTTAAATAATGAACGGAAAAGGAAAGTTGTTTTTATTTTTTTTCGGAGTGACGATGTTTTTTTCACTGCCGATGTATGCATTGGATGCGGATATCAATGTTTCAGCCAATAATTTTGCATTTTTGGATAACGGGACAATTGCATCGAAAGTACCCGATTTCGGTTTTGAAGCCGAAATTTCCGATACGTTTACGAAAACAATCGGCGCGATGTTTAAAATACAACGCACGCCGGTTATCGGTAATGTATTAAAAGCTCGGGTAACTTTTGGAAACCCCTCCATTCTTTTTTCAATCGGCCCTTCAATCGGAACGTTAAATAAACCCCACAAGCAAAAAGAATTGGCGACGGCGTTTCAGCCGGGGTTGGGTGTCGGTATGCGGATTTTAACGGAAAAAGGCTTTCTTCTCCGCTTTGATATTGATTTTTCGATTTTTACGGGTGTTTCAAATAAAAATATTTACCTTAATAACGGAATCTTTGAAGTGGGAATGCGTATGAACCATGTGCTGATGAGTGTATCTGCGGCGCAACTCACGCGAACGTCAACCATGGGCAATAATACAACAACCGGCATAACAGATTTCGGTTTGAACTTTGAAGTTTTTTCAAAACCATCGCATTTTGTGTTTCCGCTTTCATGCATATTCCGCATCGCGAAATACAACAATCAAACCGACGCTTCAAATGACGCATCAATCGGGTCGGTTGTGCTGCGTACCGGATTTGAGCACAATCTGTACAATGATTTAGGATATTATATCCGTGCTGAAGTGCCGGTGTATAATTTTGCGCTGTCCGGTACTATGCCTTCCGCATTTCGATACAACGTAACTGCCGGAGTTAAATTCCACGTTGATTAACCGGAAAATGGAGAAAAATATGAGCGAAAAATATGTACGCCCGAGCTGGGACGAATATTTTATGGAAGTCTGCCATGCGATTGCAAAACGGGCAACTTGCGATCGGGGGCGTTCCGGTTGTGTCATCGCAAAAGATAATCAAATTCTCGTAACCGGCTATGTCGGCGCACCGGTCGGGTTACCGCATTGTGATGAAGTCGGTCATCAAATAAAAAAAATGACCCACGAAGACGGCTCGGTAACGGAGCATTGCGTGCGGACGGTCCACGCCGAGCAAAACGCGATTTGCCAAGCCGCAAAGCGCGGAATCAGCATCGCCGGCGCCACCCTTTTTTGTAAAATGACTCCCTGCCGCACGTGCGCGATGTTGATTATTAACTGCGGCATTAAACGGGTTGTAGCGGAAAAACGCTATCACGACTGTGCCGACACTATCGAAATGTTCAAAAAAGCGGGCGTGGTGCTGGAACACCTCAGCGACGAAGTGGAACAATACTGACCGTACTTCAGTACATATCGTCGCTTACAATTTGCAAAAAAACTTCATTCGGGAGACAGGCTATCCATTCACCAACGTGCGAAATAGCGGGTTGAACCATGCAGGTCTTTGACGGACACGGCGAAGACAGCACGCGAGCGGCGCCGTTTTTGATTTCCACTTGGGTTATTCCGATTTTGCCCCGAATGGAAACGGTTTTATTGTCCGATAATTCGTATAAATAAACTCCATTTCCGCTCGTTACTTTTAAATAGACCGGTTTTCCGCCGTTTTTACGCACTGTTGCAACGGTTAAAAGCCCGATAACGGATAAAACGGCGGCGATAATAATCCAGTCGAGCAGTTTGAACCTTTTAAAAAAGTTTTTCATTTTTGCTTTTTCCGTCGTTTTTCAAATCCGGTAGGTTTGCTTTATTTGTTCTTTTAATTTTTCGCGTTGCACGTTACGACCGGTTTCCGGACTGAAAAACGCTTCGATGTCTTTTTTGTGTTTAACCGTTTGAAGATAGCCGAATCGAACTTGTTCCGTCGCGTGCGAAAAATCGTAGCTTTCAACTTCCGTTGAAAGATCCAACCAAAAGTCGGGATAATCATCCGCCTGCAATTCCTGATTTTTAAAAATCGTGTTCACCGCCCTGCTCAAAACCGAAACGGCACTCGGATATCTTTCCGGAAAAGATGTTTCCCGAAAGTGATCAAGCGTAACGGCAAACACCGTTTCAAAGCCGCTTTCCCGCGCCAAACAAACCGGCGTATTGTGTCCGATCCCGCCGTCAACCAACAGTGCACTCCCGATACGAACAGGCGGAAATGCAACCGGATAAGCGGAAGACGCCAATACTGCTTTTGCCAACTCGCCTTCATGCAGGATAATTTCGTTTCCGGAATGTAAATCAACGGCGTTGCACATAAACGGAATCGTCGTATCGGAAAAGTTTTTACCCTCGGTCAGTTTTTTCAAAAGGAGATATAATTTTTGTCCGTCGTCCATACTGTTGCCGGTTATTAAATTGGAAAATACGGAGCTGATATTTAAAATGCGGTTCACCGGTTTCAGCGGTACGACATTTCCGCTTCCTAAATAATCTTCCGCATCGAAACCGTCCGTAAAAAAAGTTTCAATTTCAGCGGGCGATTTTCCGAGTGCGACCATACTGCCGATAATTGACCCGATTGAACAGCCGAAAACCAAGTCGGGCTGGGGAACTTTCAACTCTTGAAAAGCACGCAGCATGCCGAGGTATACAAAACCCTTTGCACCTCCGCCCGATAAGACTAAAGCCCATTTCATTGTTCGTATTATACTGTTTTTTCGGATTTAATCAACGGCGGTGAAAAAAAGAAAAAATCACCCAAATAAAAATGTTCCGTTGCACTTAGGGAGGCACTGATCAATTCAATCGAGAATTAATCAGTGCTCACCTTTAAAATCGTTGTTTCGCAAATGTTCAGAATCTACCTTTGTACTGAACATTGAGAAACAATTAGGAAACGATGTTAAACGGCGTCAAGCCTTTAATCAGCGTTTCCTTAGGTGAATAATATTTAAAACTTAAAATAATTCTAAAAAGTACTTGATTATTTTAACTAATTAAAGTATAATATATAATACATTATTTAATGAGGAAGGTGTTTTATGAAATCACTGAAAGGAACAAAGACAGAAAAAAATATTTTAGCTGCCTTTATTGGTGAGTCGCAAGCTCGTAACAAGTATACGTACTGGTCAAGTACGGCGAAAAATGAAGGTTTTGTTCAAATTTCGCACATTTTTACGGAAACTGCCGATCAGGAAAAAGAACACGCAAAACGCTTGTTCAAATTTTTACAAGGCGGTGAAGCAACGATTACCGCAACTGCACCGACCGGAGTGATCGGCACCACATTGGAAAACTTAAAACAAGCGGCTTCCGGCGAAAACTACGAATGGCAGCACATGTATCCCGATTTTGCAAAAATTGCTGATGAAGAAGGCTTTCCGGAAATTGCTGCTGTTATGCGAAGTATCGCCGTGGCGGAAAAACAGCATGCAAAACGATACGAAGCTTTTATCAAACGGCTAGAAGAAAACAGCATGTGGGTACAGGAAGATGCCGTAACGTGGCGCTGCCTTAATTGCGGTTTTATCGTAGTCAGCAAAACGGCTCCGGTAAAATGCCCCGCTTGCGATCATCCGCAGGGGTATTTTGAACGAGTTGGCGAAAACTGGTAATTATACCTATTCATAATATTGTAATGCAACGATTAAAGCGGAAAGCAATGAGCTTTCCGCTTTTTTTATAATTTTTTGCAATTCTTTTCATAAAACTTCTTGATATTTTTATACATTATGATATCATATCAATATCGGTATGAAGCCGGTGAAGTGAGGAAGCGCTTATGAAAGCGAAAATAATTTTTACTATCATTATTGCCGTCGGTATTGCGATCGCGCTTATCTTGACGATCACGACAAGCGGCGCGGTCGTTGAGGACGGAATTTTAAAAGTAAAAGGCATGTACGGTGTGAAAATCCCCTTATCCGAAATCGAAAGCGTTGAAAAAATAGATGCTCTTCCCGCGCGCGGGAGAAGGACGAACGGTCTTTCCGCATTTGGCATTAATCTCGGATATTTTTCCTACGAGAAATTAGGAAAGGTTCGGCTTTGTATTCTCAGTGCCGATAAGCCGTATCTTCTCATTACGGCGAAAGATGAGAAAATCATACTTGGATTGGGTAATGAAAAAAACGAAGCGATCTATAATCAGATAAAAAAATAAAATATATTTAAATAAAAAAAATATATATGGAAGGAGTACAGGATGCAGGAACATGAGGTAAAAGCAAAAAACGGATTAGCCGTGCTTTTTGCTCTGATTTTTATTGCGTTGGCGGCAATTGCAATTTTTGTGAGCGGTATTATGCTTTACAATAGCAAGCAAATTTCCGGCGCACTGTTTGCGCTGGCGATTGTTATTTTTGTGTTGGCAACTACCGGCGTGCCGGTCTTAGCAATCGGTTTTAAGGTTATCCAACCGGAGGAAGCACTCGTGCTGACACTTTTCGGAAAATATTCCGGTACTTTAAAACGGGAAGGCTTTTACTGGGTGAATCCTTTTTCCGTAGCGGTAAATCCTGCGGCAAAAACGAAACTCGGACAAAGCGGTGATGTCAACCAGTCTTCGTCATTGCAAATTCCGAAATTGTCTATTGATTTTCCGCAATGGGTAAATAAAAAAATATCGCTCAAGCAAATGACGCTGAATAATCAACGGCAAAAAATAAATGATAGGCTTGGAACGCCGGTGGAAATCGGCATTGCGGTGATTTGGAAAGTAGTTGATACGGCTCAGGCGGTTTTTGCCGTTGATAACTTTAAAGAATTTTTGTCGCTGCAGTGCGATATCGCTTTGCGTAAAATTGTAAAAATTTACCCCTACGATGTTGCCGAAAATATTGATACAACCGGCGACGGTATTCCCGATGAAGGTTCGCTGCGCGGCTCGTCTGAAATTGTTGCGGAGCGCATTAAAGAAGAAATTCAAAGTAATGTAAAGCAGGCGGGTATTGAAATTATCGAAGCGCAAATTACTTATCTCGCTTATGCTCAGGAAATTGCGGCTGCAATGCTTCAACGGCAGCAGGCTTCGGCGGTTATCGATGCCCGCGCGAAAATCGTTGAAGGCGCGGTCAGCATGGTTGAAATGGCTTTGGACAAATTAAACGAAAGCGGCAAGGTTCACCTCGACGAAGAGCGAAAAGCGGCGATGGTTTCAAACTTGCTCGTGGTGCTGTGCGGCAATAAAGATGCGCAGCCGGTTGTCAATTCGGGGAGTTTGTATTAAAATAAAATGCTTGCAGGAATTGCGGTATCGTTATACGAGTTATAATAAATGTACGAGCTTTATTGCGCTTTATTTCTGCAAGCTACTTTACTCAAAGTGTTATGGCAAAAAAACAAATACCCTTACGAATTTCCGAAGAATTATATGACAAACTTGCCGCCTGGGCTGCCGACGAATTCCGCTCGGTCAACGGGCAGATCGAGTACTTGCTCACCGATGCAGTCAGGCGACGCGGAAAAAATACCGACGCAGCTTCCGATGAAAAAGTAGAGAGCGAAGAAAATGAGAACGAAAAATAAAAGGTTTGAATGATATTGCGTAGGATATGTCGGACGATGGAAATTGATTCAATCATAGTTATGAAAAAAACATGAGAAAGGCAGCCGAGTATAACCGATTCCAAATAAAAAGGCTCAAAATTTAGTTCTTAATCTTTTTTTTATTTTCCCGATAATTGAAAACGGAAACGGATTTTCCGTTGAAGGAAACTTTTATGGATGTACGTATTGAACCGGTTATGGAACTTGATGCGGTTTCGCCGGTTGAACAAAAAGCAAAGCAAAAAAACGAAAGCGCAAACAGCGGTTTGAGCTTTTCCGCAATTTTAAATAATTTACAACAAGGCGAACTTGCCGGCAAAATAGCGACGGAAACAAACATCGCGACAAAACCGGCAGCGGTACATTTTCCGCCGGAGCAAACGACCGTAAAATCTATGAATATTTTGAACTCGCGGCTGAACGGCGATTATACTTCGTCGCTTATGCTTGAAAACCCGACCGAAGCCGACAAGGCGCGTACACCGCAGGGCAATGCGGCGGGTTCCCTTTCCGCACGCGGAAAAACCATCGATAAAACGTCAAAGCTGTACGAACAAGCGCTTGAACTTGAATCGTATTTTGTCAAAATTATGATCAATACAATGAAAGACACTTTGAAAGGAAATATTTTCGGCAAAGAAAGTTATGCAACCAAGATGTACCGCGATATGATGTTTGACGAACTTTCCCGTACGGTTACGAAAAACGCCGGCTTCGGTTTAGCCGACCAAATTTATTTGGAGCTGAGCTAAAATGACCGGTGCAGCTTTAGCGGCGTGCTTTGATCACACGCTTTTAAAACCGACTGCAACCGAAGCGGACATTGCCGCACTCTGTGCGGATGCGGAAAATTACCGGTTTGCGTCGGTGTGCGTCAATCTCTGTCAAGTACGCTTTGCCCGCGCACACATGAAACGCGACATTAAAGTTTGTTCGGTGATTGATTTTCCCTTCGGAAGTTCAACACCGTCATCAAAGCTTTACCAACTGCGGGAAGCGCAAAACGCAGGTGCCGATGAAGCCGATGTGGTGATTAACATCGGAAAGCTTCTCGAAGGAGATAAAACCTTTTGCATTGCGGAATTAAAACCGCTTTGTGAATTTGCACACCGGAATGCACTGCTCATCAAAATAATCGTGGAAACGTGTTATTTGGATGAAAGTAAAATCCGCGACGCCTGCGAAATTGTCGAAGCAAGCGGAGCCGATTTTATTAAAACATCAACCGGTTACGGCACCCGCGGTGCATGCTATGAAGACATTATTCTTTTCAAAAAATACTTAAAAGCGAACACGCAAATCAAAGCCTCAGGCGGAATTAAAACGCTCGAGCAAGCACAAAAGTTTTTATCACTCGGCTGTACACGGCTCGGTACGAGCGGCACGGTCGGCATTATAAATGAAGCATATGCGGCAGGCGTGCTGGCATAATCAATTCATCAACGGGGGATACTATGGCAGAATATCACATTGAAGGTGGAGTTCCGGTTTCAGGAGCAATTTCAGCAAGCGGAAATAAAAACGCAAGTTTACCGGCAATTGCCGCAACGGTTTTAACCTCGGAGCCGACAATTCTACGCAACGTACCTGATATCGAAGATGTCGGCGTTATGTTTGAAGTTTTTAAAAGTTTCGGCGGAAAAGTAAAAAAACTGGGTAAAAATGATTTTTGGCTCCAACTGGAAAAAGTTACGTCCCATGAAGTGCCGTCCGACCTCGCAAATAAAATTCGGGCTTCAATCTTGTTTGCGGGGCCGCTTCTCGCGCGTTGCGGCGATGCCGTTTTACCGCCTCCCGGCGGCGATGTGATCGGACGCAGACGATTGGACACGCATTTTTTAGCCTTACAGGAATTGGGCGCCGACATCGCGGTGAACGGCTGCTTTAAGTTTCACGCAAAAAAACTCACCGGCTGCGATTTATTTTTAGACGAAGCGTCGGTTACCGCAACCGAAAACGCTATTATGGTTGCGGTGCGGGCGAAAGGCACCACGACGATTACAAACGCAGCCTGTGAACCGCACGTACAGGATTTGTGCAATCTCCTCAACGCAATGGGCGCAAAAATTTCCGGTATCGGCTCGAATGTGTTACGGATTGAAGGCGTCAACGAATTACACGGGGCGGATTTTACTATCGGTCCCGACTACATGGAAATCGGGTCGTTTATCGGCTTGGCGGTCGCCACAAAAGGAAGCATCACCATCAGAAACATCAACCCGCTCGATATGCGCCCCCTCATTCCGGCTTTTAAAAAACTTGGCGTTACGTTCAACGTGTACGAAGATTCATTGCAGGTTGCTCAAAATCAAAAGCTCGAAGTAAATACCGACTTCGGCGGCATGATTCCAAAAATAGATGACAGTCCCTGGCCGGGCTTTCCCGCCGATTTAACGAGTATTATGACGGTTGTGGCAACGCAAGTGTCGGGAACGGTACTGATTCACGAAAAGATGTTCGAGTCGCGCATGTTTTTTGTCGATAAGCTCATCGGCATGGGAGCGCGCATCACGCTTTGCGATCCCCACCGTGCGGTCGTTTCCGGTCCGTGCGAACTCCACGGAAGTCAACTCGTATCGCCCGACGTTCGCGCCGGTATGGCAATGATTATCGCGGCTTGCTGCGCTACGGGCAAAAGCGTTATCAGTAATATCTACCAAATTGACCGCGGCTACGAAAACCTCGAATCTCGCTTGCAAAGTTTGGGCATTCGGATTGAAAAAAAAGAAAGTTGATATTTTTCCACACCGAAATATTTTTAGTACATCACTTTTGATACGGTAAAGGCACTGATTAATGCAATCGAGAATTGGGGACATCTTTCAAAAACTCGGGTTAGATTTTTAGAGATGCCCGTCGAGTTTTGAAAAATTTTACGTACAATTATATGAATTTTTCAAAACTCGCAATAGACTGGTGTATAAAAAATAAAATCCGAACTTATTTTGCTATATAGCGTTTACTGGGCGTATAAATATGTGCAGGAAGGACAACCTGCTGCTGAGCGGCAGTTAACACTTCCAAGCGGATTTTATCGTCAATCCAAAGATAGCCGTATGGGCTGAAATCCGTACCAATAGTGCGGTGATTTCCCCATGCAGGGTAACGCAGCCATCGCCATGCCCCGATGCGTTCCGTGTTTGAAATAAACGACGGGATGATGAGTGCTTCGTCGTCAACTAACCGTTCAATTTTTTTATTGACTTCAATGAGTTCTTCCACGGTTTTCGCTATGTAAGCACTGGCAAGTAAATGTTCCATCTCAGGACTCCAATATCCGCAGATATTGTTCGAACCGGGCGTTTCACTGCTTTCTTTTGAAAAGTATTGGGAATGGTCGGGTAAAAACCCCGTTGAAAATTCTTCAATGCACGCATCGTATGAGAGAGAGAAAATACGACTCCAGTAGTTGTAGTCAAGTTTGAGCTTAATTTCAATTCCCGCCTCTTTTGCTTTTTCGCGAAGATAAACAAGCAACGGTGCATAATCGCGCTGACCAAAGAGTAATTCAAAACTTACTCGCTGCCCCGCTTCATTTTTTAAAATACCGTCCGAATCGGCATACCGAAAACCTTCCGCTGCAAGTATGGTACCTGCATGGCGAGGATTAAAAGCAGGTTTTTTTATGTTTTCATCATTAAAGCTTTGATCGTCCCAAGCTTGACCGATGCCGATATTATGATAGCGGAGGTATTGACCGTCCAATACCGTATCAATCATACCCTGCATATCAAGGGCGTAATACAGTGCTTTACGAATATTTTTATTTGAAAGGAGCTTTGAACGCGTATTTAAAAAAATGCCCTTCAGTCCGACAACCGGGAGATAATTGAACATATACCGATTGATATAGCCGTTTTTTATCGGGGTTTGTAATTCCGCACTATTCCACTCATCGATATTTGCAAACGTGTAAGAGTCAAGCTTTCCCTCATAAAATAATTTTTCCGCATTTTCAGTTACATAGTATTCAATACGCGCTACGTTTGCTGTGTGCTGCAAATATTCATAGGAACGCGCCCACCAATCCTGTACCCGATCGAGTACCAATAATTCGCCGGGAATGCTTTCCGCCATGTTGATTGCATAGGGACCGGTCGTCGGTTCGGGACGCTGATCGTATTCAACAGCCCAGTTCTCGGTAATTTCACCGTTATAAAAATGCTTCGGATGCGGTGAAAAATTGACGGAAGACAGCAATAAACTTTGCGGCAGCTTTTCATCGATTAAAAGTTTAACACCGATGCAGTAATCGTTTATTTTGGTTACTTCAATTGAATGAGCAAAATCATTATACCACGGATCTTCCAAAAAAGGAGAACTCATGAACTCAATCGCAAAAAGAAAGTCGTCCGCAGTACAGGGAACTCCATCCGACCACATCATCCCTTCATGAAGCTTAAAATATACGGTTTTACCGTCGGCACCAAACGCCCAATGCGTTGCAGATTGCGGCATAAACTCCTGCGTTTCAGAATTTATCCCCAGTAATTCAAGCGTTGTCCAAATAATATCCCGTGCCGACATATTCGCATCTATCCCCATAGAGCGAAACGTTACCGGATAATATGGTATCGCCGTACGAAATATACCGCCGGTTTTAGTATCGGGAGAACCGAGATCTTTCGGTTTGCTGGTTACCCAAACAACGTCTTCCGGCATATCGGGTACGATACAATCGGGATCGATAACTGCAGGAGAACTGAAATCCGGGAGTGATTGCGTCATATCATTTTCAAAGGTTGTTTCAACTTTTGTTAAAAATTGTATATCAGATTCCGTCTGCCGGTGGCAAGCCGCCGCAAGCAAGATAATACAGCAAATAAAAAAACATTTTTTTAAAAAATAATGCATCAGTGTCACCTCAAAGGTTCTTTGAAAGAAATTGTATCATTTTAAACGGTTTTTTACAAGCCGAGTGATTATGAAAACGGAAACTATCATAAACTGAACTTATCATTGAGAGAAACGGAAAGCAAACCGTTTGCATAATATACTGCTTCAATCTTGTCAAACGGAATACCCAAATCCAATTCATCGCCGAGCAGTTTTATCGGCTCTTTAAGGAAACGCTGATTAAAGGCTTGACGTCGTTTAACAGCGTTTCCTTATTGTTTCTCAATGTTCAGTATAATAAGGTAGATTC
>CALDWC010000006.1 GCA_937923945.1 uncultured Treponema sp. | reverse complement strand
GATGAACGCTTACGGAAAAAAATTTCCTGATTACGGTTTTGAAAAACACAAGGGCTACTGCACCAAAGCGCACTTGGAAGCGATTTATCGATTCGGTGAATCTCCCATTCAACGCAAAAGTTTTACCTATCCCGGAAAAAAAGACCTCCATACTTTTTAAGCAAGTACAAAGCATAGGTGATGATAAAATTATCGGCGACGCCTCCGGTTGAAAGATTGTGCTCAAGGCAATACGTGTTAAGGTGCTCAAGGTCGGCAACCCTGCGGACGTTTTGTGCGTGCCGTTGAATTGTATGCAGTGCATCAATCCCGCCGCGCTTAATCGTTGTAGTGTCGTAGGTATGCTGCAATATTTTTAAAGTAATCGTTTCATAATCTGCACCGTTTTCCAATAACGGTAAAAAAATATTAAAATGGTTGGAAAAACCGGAAACAGCTTCGCCTCGAATACCCAATACCGATAGCGGCTTAGCTTGTTCCGCAGGCGGCAAATCCTGCAAGCAGGGAAGAGAAAATTTTGCACTGTACGCTTGTAGCTGTGAATAGTTTTTTGTTTGCAGTGCAGCGGCTGATAAAATCAACAATAAAAAATGAACGCCTTTGTAGGTATTGACATCGCCGCATGCTTCTAAAAGTTTTTTTTCATATTCTGCACCGTACGCCCGCAAAGCGGCAAAGTTCTTGATATTTTTTTGCCGTAAATTCCGCATTGAATCAGCGATGACATCAATACCTTTCAGCATCAACAAAAAGTCCATATCATGATGGCTGCCATTTGAATTAACATTGACGCAGCCGAGTGATACGGTGCGGCACAATTCTTCGAGCATACTCGCCCGCGCAATACGCGAAAACAACGTTTGCATATTCGGTGCACGGGTAAAAAACTGCTCAGTGATTGCAATCGTTTTTTTAAGAACCGCTGCGATCGGATGCGTTCTATTCCGCACACAAAAAACTGCGCGATTATTGCAGAGCAAACAGCGACGGGGCGGAAGCCGGAAGTCGCTTCGTGAAATCATTTTTTCCGCGGTACGCACATCGAGATCGGCAAGACGCCCGAGAAAAAATTCTTCTTCAATGGAAACCGTTTTTGCTTTTACTTCGCGTGCCGCATCTTTAGTTACGACAAAAAAAATAAGTCCTTCAAACGTGAGCTCGTGAAAAATTTTTACCGGTTTTATTTTTTTTTGTACTTCTAAAAAAAGGGTGTATGAAATCAAATGGGAGTAGAGCGTGTTTTTATTTTCACCGGCATAGTTTGCCCGAATTGTAATCAGGGTACAGCCGTGATAGGTTTTAAGAATGTTTTGTTCGCGAGCATCACGCTGTTCCCGCGCTTCTAATAATTTTTGTAAGTTACTTTGCATGAGCTTTTTCTTTTAAAAATTTTAAAGTGTATTCAGAAACGTAGGGAGAAAGTTTTTCAAAATCATGTTCTAAAAAATATTTCCGTACTAACGAAGCACTCACTATTTTTTTATCGATTGAAAGGCGATCGATGATTTTTATTGCGCAATGATATTTCGGTAATTCTTCCGCTAACACTTCGTTGTATATTTTTGTACTCGCATCCAAGGGTTCATCACCTAAAAAGCGAACCGCTATTTTAAACTGCGGAACAAAATACTTTGCAAAAATGCGCGCATCAATTAACGCATGCTCCGTACTAATGAGTTTTTGCTCTTTGAGAAAATACGACGGAAAAGTTGCGCTACTGATTAAAAATTTTGTTGAAGGAAGTACCGTCGCATTGGGAATATCTTTTGTATTTTCCTTTACCAAATGAAAACGGTCTTCAAAAGAAAAAAAACTTTTATTTTCTTCTACAACAAAAACGAATAAAAAATCAACTTGATGGGAAGCTGTTTCAATTAAAAACTTATGCCCGCGGGTAAAAGGATTTGCATTTATGACGATGCTACCGACTTTTTTGTGTTCAAAGTGCGTCAGATTGATGTTGTGTTCCGCAACTGTTTTTTCCAACACTTCCAAAATGCTCATATCGCTTTTGTACATCAGCACGCTTTTATTTGCGCTGCTCAGTGTTTTAAAACGGTAACTTTCAAAAAATTTTGTATTTTCCAATTTCGTAAAAACAAAAAGCGTTTTTTCATTAATAGTATAGCATTCGGTGAGTAAGGCGGAAATAATTTTATCGAATAAACCGCTGTTCCGATATGCGTCGGAAACGGCAAAGCATTTTAAAATATTTTTATCGCGGCAGCCGCATGCGACAATTTCGTCATTATCGAAAACGCAATAGCATGATTCGGCTGAGTCAAAAAACAAATCGGATTCCGCTAAAAATACTTCCAATTTTTTTTTGTTAAACGGTAAATTAAGATTTAATTTTTCTTCGACGAGCATATCAGTCAAATAATTTTTTTAATCCGGTAAGTGCTTTACCCCGATGTGAAACGGCATTTTTTTCAGCGGGAGAAAGTTCTGCCATGGTTTTATTAAGTGCGGGAATAAAAAAAATAGGGTCATAGCCGAAACCGTTTTCGCCGCGGCATGATTTTAAAATTTCACCTTCACAAATTTCTTGCACGACAAAAAAGCGATCAGGCTGTATATATAAAACCAAGCAGCATACAAAATACGCAGCGCGATTTTGTTTCCCATCGAGTTTTGCTAAAAGCTTTTCAATGTTTTTTTTATCTTGCGACTTTGATGCGGCATGATCGACGGCATAGCGGGCAGAATGGATTCCGGGAGCGCCGTTTAAACTACGGACACACAAACCGGAATCATCGGCGAGTATCGGCACTTTCACGTAGTCGTACAAACTGCGCGCTTTTATCAATGCGTTTTCAAAAAAGCTGTTTCCGTTTTCATCGGGATGAAATGCAATCGATATATCGGCAGGTGTTTTAATTTTTATCTGCGGCAAAATCGACTGAACTTCATCACGCTTGTGGTTATTTCCGGTTGCTAAAAAAAGGTCCGTAATATGAGAGAGTTCCATAACGGACCTATTGTAACACGAAATAAGTTTTTGTCAAGATGACGTATTTTCTCAAGTAAAGATCTAACCTTTTCTTTTGTTTGTCATTCATGACATGTTGTTATTCAACACGGATACAAAAGCTTTTACCGCTGCTACACTTTGAACTTGTTCAGTTCATTATTTAAATCGCTTATATTTTGCGTGTTTTCCTGTAACGTATCGCTTACCTTCCTAAACGATTCACTAATTTGTGTAGTGGTTAAAACAACTTCAGCTACAGCCTGTTTATGACTTTCCGTAATTTCAGAAAGCGAAGACATTGCATTTGAAATTGCATTTTGTGATTTCAATATTTGATTCGTGTCATCTTTAATCTTTTTCGTGAGCGCACTTGTTTCATTGATCACCGAAATTGTTTGTTCATTTGTCGTGCGAACATCTCCACCGACCATTTGAATCATCAGAGATTGCGAAGCTCCAATATGCTCCGAAAGAGAAAACACATTTGCAAACACATTCGCCACATTTTGTGATGTCTCAGAAACTTCGGTAATGCTATCTTTCAGTTTTTTGAGAACTTGCGAAATTGATTTTGACTGCAGCGAAGACTCTTCCGCGAGTTTTCTAATTTCACCGGAGACAACGGCGAAACCTTTTCCCGCATCGCCTGCATGCGCCGCTTCAATTGCGGCATTCATAGCGAGCAAGTTAGTTTGATCCGAAATATTTTGTATAACGCTCGCCGCATCGGTAAGTACAACCGAATTGATGCTGATTTCTTCGAGAAGTTCATTGCTCTTTTTGGCGAAGGAGCTTGCTTCTTGCGAATGTACGCTGAGCGATTTTATATCGGATAAATTGCTATTCAAGGTTTCGATAACTTTTTCCATATTCGTCGAAATTGATTTTCCGGCTTCGGAAACTTTATGCATTTGCTCGGACTGCTCATTGATATTATTATTTAAACTGATAATTCGCGTCAATATATCGGAAATTTCAGCTTCAGAATTCTTTAAAGCTTGATTTTGCAGTTTTGCCTGCTTATCGGTGTTTTGCATTGTTGCTTCAATTTCGTCCAATGATGCTACATTATCAACAATTTCACCGGAAATATTTTCAAGATTTATTCGATTTTTTTCAAAACCGGTTTTAATGGAACGGATTGAATCGCCGATTTTTTCAACGGTCTGATTAAATAAAAAAGCCAATGCGGAAAATTCATCCTTGCCCGCCGCTTTTATTCGTACGGTCAGGTCGCCGTCCTTTTCGGCAATTTTTTCAAGCGCCTGCACCGTTAAGCGGAGCGGTCTTGTTATACGGTTAACGACCAGCATGGAAATCCCGACAATTATCAACACAAGAATGAGCAACAGTATTTGCATAGTATTCCACACGCGTGAAAATTTTTGCATTGCAACGTCGTAATCCATTTTGCTGATAAACGTCCAACCTAAATTTGCATCATGCCGTGAAACAATAAAATTTTTTACTCCGCCAAGAGTAACAATATCCGAGAATGCGGCAACGGTAGTTACATTTTTTAAACCGGCGTAGCGTCCTTCTTCAACTTCAAAAAGGTTATCTTCAAATCCATACTTATTATGCGAGATAAAATTACCGTTGTTATCAATGATAAAAAGGTCACTACGGTCATTTTGCGCCGCAAAAAAGTCTTTAAGCGGCTCCAAGTAAACTCGCGAACACAAAACGCCCGTGATTTTTCCGCTGCGGTCTCTCATCGGCATAGATGCACTCATGATAAACACCTTATCTTTTGCACTGATGTAAGCAGGAGTTACATAAAATTTTCCCGCTGCAACGGTATCTTTATACCAGCCTCGGGTACGCGGATCGTAATCACCGTCCGGTGTCCATGTGGGGTGAACATATAATCCGTCGGAAAATCCTACGTCGCATCCGGAAAGCGCGTCAGATTCTGCAATCATTCCGGCAAGGAGCGACTTTATCTGTCCAACGGGCGGACGTTCAATACTCGACAAAACCGCAGCAGCGCCTTCCAAGCCCGTTTTCGTTTTATTGATATGCGTGTTTGCAAAATCAATATAGCGAATTGCTTCTTCGTTCAAATAATTTTTTACCAGTTCTTCGCATTGTTTTGAATACTCTTTATGCGTAATAAAAAAGGTTATAAAAAAAACGACCGAAAGAGGCAAAAGAGTCGATGATATAATTTTTAAATACATCGTGTTTTTAAATTTTTTTCCCATAATAGCTAACCACTCCTCTCCTTTTGCGTATTTCTTAAAAAGTCTCTCCTCATAGCCGTCATGCAAAACCGGCGCTGCTTTTTCGGAAAAAGTGTAGTCCGATTATTTGACAAATTGCGAAATAAACCAAATCGTTTGCGGCTGATAAATAATATCAACTAAGAACGCACCGACAATAGGAACAATCATCATTGCTTTTCGGCTCATTCCGTATTTTTCATTGATTGCGGTCATATTGACGATAGCTGAGGGCGTAGCGCCGAGTCCGTGACCGCATAAACCGGCACACATAACTGCTGCATCGTAATTTCCCCCCAATAATCGAAAGATAACAAAGTAAGACAAAAGAGCCAGCATAACCACTTGGGCGAGTACAATAACCAGAACGCCGCCGATTAAACCGACAAGTTCCCACAATTTTAATGTCATAAGCGCAAGCGAAAGATACAAGCTGAGCATCACATTGCCGATACCGTCAACAAGCGGAAAATCAAAGTGATAGAAGTGAAAAACTTCGTTCAGATTTCGGACGAGTACCGCAACGAACATGGCGCCGACATAAGTCGGAAAGGATAAGTTTATGAGTTTGCTGATCCCGCCTGAAAGAAGCGAACCGATTGCCATACAAACAAAGATAACTACGACATTTTTCATGACGTCCAATGATGAAAGTTCTTTGTGCGAAGCGGTATTTACATTTTCTACAGAAGAATCGAAATTTTCGCTTTCATCCGGTTTGAGATTATGTTTTTTGATAAGTCTGTTTCCCAGCGGACCGCCGAGGAGAACTGCAGAAATTAAACCGAATGTTGCTGCGGCGGCTCCGACTACCGGTGCTTGTGCATATCCCATTTCCGCAAATGTTCCCCCGTATGCACCCGCAGCCCCATGACCGCCGATCATTGAAATTGCACTGGAAAGCAAGGCGTACGGCGCATCAATATTTATAAGTTTCGCAATACCGATTCCTAAAACATTCTGCAAAATAGAAACGACTCCGGCAATAAGCCAGTATATCACGAGCAGTTTTCCGCCCTTGATCAGCAGTTTATAACTCGCGCCCAATCCGACTGTGGTAAAAAAGGCGAGCATAAAAAAGTTTTGATATATGTTTTCAAAGTTAAATGCAAACGAGTGGGTAATATGCCCGAGCCAAGTAATAAGCATAAAAAGAAAACCACCCACGACCGGAGCCGGAATGCAAAACTTTTGCAAAAAGCCTATTTTATTTCGTATTCCATAGCCGATAAGCAACAAAACACCTGCAAAAGCAAGTGTAAAAATTGCATCCATACTTATTGTGAATACACTATCTAAAATCTGAAATGACATAAAGCCTCCAATATTTTTTGTTGGATAATCATCCTAAATTTTTGCTCTTTTGTCAATGGTAAAAAAGCAAAAACCACATAAAATTTATTTTTTGGAAATACGAATGGAGGCACTGATTAATTTACTCGCGAATTAACCATCGTTTCCTTACGATGAGCAGCTTTCGCATTCACTCACTTCAAGCGATTTACTACGGATATAGTAGACGGTTTTTACGCCGCATTCCCACGCTTGGATGTAGAGATTCATCACTTGCCGCATCGTGTATTCATTCGTGATGTACAAGTTCATGCTCTGCGCTTGGTCAATGTGCCGTTGGCGGACACCGCAGGCTCTGATTGAAAAACTTTGATTCAGCTCGTGGGCGTTTTTATAGTACCACCAAGTGTCTGGTCCCAATTCAGGCGCGGTGCGGGTGAGCATCGTACCTTTTTTTTCTTCTAAGAACCAGCGTTTCATGAGCGGGTCGATGCCCGGAGTCGTACCGGCGATAATGCTCGTCGAACTGGTCGGCGCAATCGCGAGAAGATATGCGTTTCGCATTCCGGTGCGTTTTACTTTTTCCGCCAAAGCTTTCCACTCCGGTGACGTGTAATTTCGTTTGGTAAAATAGCTTCCGGTTTCCCAGTCGGAACCGGCAAAATACGCACAAGCGCCTTTTTCCGCAGCGTTGTCGGAGGAAGCCGAAATTGCCGCTTTGTTAATAGATTCAAAAATGCGATCGGCAAATTGAAGGTGCTCTTCGCTTTCCCAGTCAATATGCCGTTTTGCTAACATTTGGTGGTAACCGCTCACGCCCAAACCGATAGCCCGCGACGCTTTTGCGGTAAGCTCTGCGTAGGGAATCGGAAAAAAGTTTAAGTCAATGACGTTGTCAAGAGCGCGACAGGCAGTCCGTACGACGTCAGCGAGGTACGCTTCGTTTTCAACCGGAATGTTTCCCAAACACAGGGATGCGAGATTACAGACGACAAAATCGCCCGGTTTTGTCGTTGTTACGATGACGGTTTCGCCGTCAACGGTTTGCATTTCCGTGGAAAGGTGGTGTATTTCGCTCATATTTTGAGCAATTTCCGTGCAGAGGTTTGAACAGTAAATCATCCCCTTGTGCGGATTCGGATTTGCGCGGTTGACCGTATCGCGGTTGAACACAAAAGGCGTCCCCGTTTCCACTGCCGATTTTAACACCAACCGAACAATGTCTTTGATGAGGACGGCACGCTTTGTAATCCGGTTATCGCGTACACAATCTTGGTAGCGATTTTCCCATTCTTCGCCCCAATAATCTTCCAATGAATATCCTTTAACGGAAAGAATTTCATGCGGACACATGAGGTACCAATTTTGATTCAAATCTTCTTTTGCCATCTTCCAAAAAAGATCGGGATAACACACGGCGGGAAACACATCGTGCGCCTTGAGCCGATCATCGCCGTTGTTGGTTCGCAAGTTTAAAAATTCCGGTAAATCTTTGTGCCACACATCGAGGTACACGGCAACCGCTCCCGTCCGCACGCCCAACTGGTCAACGGCAACTGCAGTGTCGTTGACGAGGCGTATCCAACGAATAATTCCGCCCGCCGCTCCTTCAAAGCCGCGGATTGTACTTCCCGTTGCGCGGACTTTCCCGAAATACAGTCCCATGCCACCACCGAATTTTGACACTTTTGCAAAGTTATCGATTGAGCGGTAAATGCCATCAAGACTGTCGGGAACCGTATCAATAAAGCACGACGACAGTTGGTGATAGGGCTTTCGAGCGTTTGCCAACGTGGGTGTTGCCATCGTTACTTCCATCCGTGACAACATATCGTAAAATTTTTGCACCCACTGCATTCGTTCTTTTTTTTCATTCATCGCGAGATGCAAGGCGATCACCAAAAACATTTCCTGCGGTGTTTCAATCGGTTTATGCTGTCGCGTGTGTAAACAGTAGCGGGACAGCACGAGATCAAGTCCTGCATAGGTAAATTTTTCATCGCGACGGTTATCAATAAAAGCCGCCGCCTCATCGATTTCCGCTTTTGAGTAGTGCGTTAAAATATAATCGCCGTAAATCCCTTCTCGGGTAAAATAGTCAATCTTTTCAAAAAGGCTCGTAATGCCGAGCGTTTCCATTTCGCGCGCAAGGTTTTCCCGATACGTGTAGTCGAGAAGGCGCGCGGCAATATACTGCCAGTCCGGCGTTTCGGGAGCGGTTAACTCCGAGGCGGCGCGCGTCAATGCGGCGAGTTTTTCGTTTCGGTTCATGTGTTCTTTTGCAAAAGAAGCGTACTTTGCATTGAGAAGCGGCAGCGCATAGGCATTATCCGTATAGGCTTTCTGGATTCCTGCCAGAACTTTTTCAAAGCGCTCGTTTTCTTCCGAGTTTTCCGAAGCAAACAGGATAACCAGCTCTTTCCGTGCAAGCCGCTTTTCGGTTCGCTTTTGACGGAACAAAATATATCGCTTAGCTTCGTCAAAAAAGCCTTCTTCCATTAAAGCCCGTTCAACTAAATCTTGAATCACTTCAACCGATTTTATCGATTCCGCTGCAAGTTTTTTTTCAACGGAAGCGAGAAGTTTTGCAAATACGTCATCCGGTACTTTTTTACCGGTACTTGCAAACGCCTTTGCCATTGCATCAATAATTTTTTGTCCGTTATAGACTTCACTTTTTCCCGTTCGTTTAATAATATCCATAAAAAACCTATTAATCGTAGTAATCGTGGGGATTATAGTAATTGAAATAATTTTAGTCAATTCAAGGACTTTTTATAAGGAAAGGTCGTTAAACGATATCAAGCCTTTAATCAGCGTTTCCTTAAGAGAGGCACTGTATAGCGCTTAATACTGCCGATGTATAGCGCTTTATAGTGTCGCTTTATAGTACTTTAAACTGCCACTGTACAGCGCCTTAAAGTGTCAGTGTATAGCGCTTAAGAGAGGCACTGTATAGTACTTAAGAGTGCCACTGTATAGCGCTTAAGAGAGGCGCTGTATAGTACTTAAGAGTGCCACTGTATAGTGCTTAAGAGAGGCGCTGTATAGTACTTAAGAGTGCCACTGATTTCTTCAATCGAGAATTGAGGGCATCTTTCAAAAATGTTCAGAATCTACCTTATTATACTGAACATTGAGAAACAATGAAGGAGATACTTTGCTTTTGCAAAAAACTTTGCTTCTGCAAAAAAACTTTGCGAAGCAAAGTTGCTGTTAAACGGCGACAAGCCTTTAATCAGCGTTTCCTTAAATATACGAAATAAGCTAAAAAGTTTCCAGTTTTAATTTTGCGTTTTGTCGGTAAAAACGTAATGCGATCATCTTACCTGAGGTAATGCGATCATCTTACCTGAGGTAATGCGATCATCTTACCTGAGGTAATGCGA
>CALDWC010000005.1 GCA_937923945.1 uncultured Treponema sp. | reverse complement strand
AATATCTAAAATTCTCTTTTTTGCACACACACATTTACTCATGCCAACGGTTGACCGAGTCGCGATAATCTGGCGATTGAGGTTCGTTATATCAACGGTGTCGCCGTCAATCAAGACGAAATTCGAAATACCGCTCCGCACTAAAATTTCCGCAGTGTACCCCCCGACGCCGCCTAAACCGAAAAGGCACACTTTTTTACCGGCAAGTTTTTCGTAATATCGTTCACCGAGAAGCTGCTCCGATTTATAAAAAATATTTTTTTCCTGCATACTATCGCTCTATCGCTTGTGTTGAAAAATCCCATAAAACAGAAGTACTACCGTTAATAATGTAATCCGATACCGATAAAAATTTCACTGATTCGATTTCCATCGCGCTTTGCCGTCCCTTTGAGCTTATTCAACCCGGGAACATTTTTGAGCTCTTTAAGATCGAAGCCCAAACTGGCACGGACGGAAATTGAGCGAAATTTTGCCGGAAATACAATTACTTCTAAACCGCCGGAACACCATGCATCTTTCGGAGAAAAATACCGTTTTGTTGCCATATCATGCACAAAAGCAAAATCCAAAAACGGTACAAATTGTAATTCGAAGTCAAAAAAACGGGTCCAATTCCGATCGGTGGTCGCCACTAATTCGGTAGAAAGAATTTTAATCGGTATATCGATATTACATGATAAGGCCATATCAGTCGACAGTCGCCTATCCAAAATACCGCGTAACATTTTACCTGCCGAGTCCGTTTGTGTATTGTTGAAATTATAAAAAAAATTCATGCGGCTGTAGATTCCGAAGCGATTGAAAAACGATAAAAAACCTTTCACCGTTGTTGAGATCGATATCCTCGATTTGCCTTTCCAATAGATATTGTAGGAATAATCATTTGAGATTTTAAAATCCAAGCCTTCGCGAAAATTATGTTTCCATGAAACTTTTCCAAACACAAGTGAATGCCCTGCTTCAATACTAACACTTTTCATAGTATCATTGGCTTCTTTTGAAAAAGACCAGTTCTTTTTCAGTAAAAAACGCGGCGTATACACTAAGCTGCCAAAATTTTTGAAGTGGGCAATGGTAATCGGTAAAGAAACAAACGGTTTGGTCTGGAAATAATAGGTATATCCTTTATTACCGATTTTTGCGCCGTAATTAGTATCAATATTGAAGGATTGGGTTAATCCGAATATGACGGTTAGGAATTTATACCGGTACAGAAAGGCGGATGTTGTTCCTAATTTAAAAGTAGCATTCTGCGGTCCATCAATATTAAGATCAAATTCGCTTTCAAATGCTTGGCTCGCAAAAAACGGTCCCGCTTCATAGGGATATACAAAATCACAATTTGCCGAAATACTTTTCGGATTGCCGCCTTGAAAACTAAAATCAAAATTAAAAGGGCGCATCGTTCCTATGAAATTATTATCTTTCGCTTTTACTTTTAATGAAAATCCGGAGTTGGAATCATACTTCGGATATGGCAGTGCGATAAAATTAAAAGTATCTTTTGTATGAATAATTAAGGTTACCATACAAAGATTTTGCGCATTCGGTTTTGCATATAACGGTTCAAGCCGTACCGTTTCAAGCGTGCGAATATTTTTAAATTCAGTTTCAAGTTTTTTTAGGTAAGCGTAAAAAAAGATAAGTGAAGTGAACTGCGTTTCCGTATCAATAGAAACAGCTCGTTTTAAAGCCTCTTCTCTGGTTAAGCCTTTCATATCATACTTAACGGTGCCGATTTGAAATTTCGTGTGTTTCGGTAAATTATCCGCTTCGATAAACTCCGCTTCCGGCACCTGCGCATACAAGTAAAAGCATATAAAAAAAAGTCCAAAAATAAAGATATGCTTTTTTCGCATCACCCATACTAAATTTTGCTGCATGCTTTTAAGTATATTATATTTTAAAAATATTGTAAATAGCTTTTACCGTTTCATTTTTGCACGAATGAAGTTGTCTGTTTTAATTTTTCAACTTTTTCCGCATTGTAAAATCCTTCTTTCCAGTTGAACTTTGAAGTATCGGAAAGTCCTTCACTGTTGATACAGGCGGCATAAATAAATTTGTAATCGTTTTTGCGGATTGCCGTTTGCGAAAAGTCAATGATAAATTTTCGAAAGCCTTTTTTTTGTAAGGCGCCGATTTTTTCGGTAATCGAAAAAGGTTTTTCGGGCAGCACAAAACTTTGCGAAGGCGTCGACAGCACCCGATACACCCCGTCCATTTTATCGGTCAGATGGGTAAATCGATAACTTTCGGGCAACGGGCGACGGATTCTAAAAAGCGCAGGATAATTAAACACGGTAATCAACACATCGTCTTTTTTACTCGGTGGAAATTCCGTGAGCGTGCGTTCCAAGTTGTCAAGAGAATTTTCAAGCGGTGAAATAAATTTTACAACCGTATTTTCATGGAGCCACTTGAGGGCAAAACGATTGAACATATAAAGGTAAGGACCTGCGATGAGGTTTACATTTTCATTGCGCAAAATCGAAATGTGCGCAGGATTATTCACCACAAAATTTTTAATTCCCGCTTCCCGCATCACCATTATTTTCGGCTCAAGCAGCGGCACATCATTTTCACCGACAAAAGGATCAAACGAAACGAAAATTTCAGAGCGCGGAAACGGCAAACTCTTTGTTTTGTCGGTTAAAAATTTCTCCGTATCTTCATTCAAGTTGATAATCACTCGAGCCGGCTTTGCTCCGAGCAAAGCATGCACATCATTAATTGAAGAAACCTGCACATAAAAGCCGTCCGGAAAAATTTTTGCTTCCTGCTTTTTTTGTGCCGCATTTTTTGACGTCGGCTGCTTTATCTGCATCGTTGTATTTGCCGCATCAGCCGGTAAAAAGGAACGGGCGAGACGGCGTTTAATCGCTTGCAGCTTGCCGACACTCAAATTCGGTTTTTTCTTAAAATCGGTAAAATTTTTCGGCAACACATCAGGGTAGCGTTTTGTCATCGCTTTCGTTTGCAAAAGATACACACTGTCCCCGACGGAAAATTCTTTCGGGACTTCAAAAAAAGTTTCGCCGGAAATTTCTTTGAGCGTTTTTATTTTCCAGCTTTTTCGTCCGGTATCGTCTTTTCGGTGCAGGCGGATTGAATCACCGATACCGGGTACAAATCCCGACGCGAGTTTCAGCCGCACCAGCTGCGTTTCAGTTTCATCCGCACCTGCAGACGCTTCATCCGTTTTTTTATCGCTTTCAACAAGTTGCCGTTCGGCAATTGTTCCGAGGTACAAACCCGTTCCCGCATCTTGATTCGGATTGAGCGTATTATCAAGCGTTGTTTCCGCATTAAAAAGGAAATCCGTTTTTTGGCGGGCAAAATCATTTTCCAAAATGCGCCGCGCCGTTTCAAAAGCAGCTTTACGGTCAGTTTGCCAATTATCCAACATATAGCGGTACGCGGCAACAACCGTTCCTACGTACTCCGCACTTTTCATTCGACCTTCAATCTTAAAGGAAGTCACGCCCGCTTCAACCAATTCGGGGATAAACTTGAGAAGCTGCAAATCGTACGGCGAAAAAAAATAGCCGCTCGTGTTGCGTTCGTCATCGGCAACCGTATACAACCGCCGGCAGGCTTGCGTACACATACCGCGGTTCGCCGACTTGCCGCCGAGAAAACTTGAAAACAGGCAAAGCCCCGACTCGCTCACGCACAAAGCTCCATGCACAAATACTTCGAGCTCGCAGCTCGAATTTTTTTTAATGGTACGGATTTCATCGAGCGATAATTCCCGTGCAAGTACCACGCGAGAAATGCCTGCGCGGCTCATAGCGTTTGCCGCCCTGCTGCTCGCGATATTCATTTGGGTTGACGCATGCACTTTCAACTTCGGGAAAAAATCTTTAACCAACTGGAGCACCCCAAAATCCTGCACAATGATACCGTCCGGCTGCACGCCTTGCAAAAACTCCAAGATTGCAAAAACTTCTGCAAGCTCATCCTGCGTAATAACCGTGTTAAGCGTTACATAAATTTTTTTTCCGCGTTTGTGCAAACGGTCAACTGCAGCTTGAAACTGCGACCAGGAAAAATTGGAAGTCCGCATTCGGGCGTTAAAACTTTTTAAGCCCAAATAAACTGCATCCGCTCCTTCCGCAACTGCCGCATTCAATGTTTCGATACTACCGCACGGTGCCAATAATTCCGCCATAATTTCCCCCAAAGTTTGTGCATTGTACGGTAAGTGCAAAAAAAAATCAAGCGGTTTTGTTTTGCAAAATAAAACGGGCACCGTCCTTGAGGAGGCACTGATTAATTCAATCGAGAATTAAGGGCATCTCTAAAACCTTGGTTAGATTTTTAGAGATGCCCGTCGAGTTTTGAAA
>CALDWC010000004.1 GCA_937923945.1 uncultured Treponema sp. | reverse complement strand
GAAATTACTTTTTGTTTCGCCACGGAACTGCAGTAGCAATAAGTGCTTTTTGTAGTTCCGTGACTTTTGCGAGCAGTTCCGATAAATCCAAAGCTGCCTTCCGTCGCTGCAGTTCCGCTTTTTCTTTCTCCGGCACATCAGGAGATTCAAGCAACCGGTTGTACGGAGTCTTTGCTGTATCATATTTTTTTATAACCCTTTTGTCTATCCGTTCTTTTGAAATTATCTTCATTGACGGAAAAAAGTAATTGACAAGACAGCCATAAACTTCATAAAGTTCTTGCATAAGACGCAAAGACTGTTCGCCTTCAAATCTATAGTAGCCGACGCCCCGCCGTACTACGCTGTCATTTTTTTGTTCCACGAAGCAATTATCATTTTTTTTATAAGGGCGACTTCTCGAAAAGTCTATGCCGTTTTCTTGGCACCAGATGAGAACTTGCATATTCTTAAACTCTCCGCCGTTATCGCTGTGAAGTCCTTTCATAACAAACGGAAGTTTTGTTTTGGTGTCTTCAATGGCTTTCTTTACCCATCGATGCGCCTTGTTGAGTAAAGCCCTATTTTCCGTCCAACCTGAATAAATATCGGTAACCGTCAGTGTATTAATATATTCACCTGCAGTACTTGTTCCGCAATGTGCGACAGTGTCAAGCGCCAAAAATCCTGGTTTTCGTTCATCCCAGTCGAAAAAAGTGCGTATTGGGATAAGCTGATTGAGGTTTTTTGCAGGTCTTGTCGTCGAGATGCCTTTGACAGAGCATTTTGCAATTTCCGGCTTTAAGAACCTTCCGACTGTTGCACTGGAGATTTTACCTAATTTCATTTTCAGTTCATCTGAATACGAAAACTGCTCGGCAAAGTATGCAAGATTATCACGAATAAAAACGACCAGTCGCTTTGAACAAAGCCAAGTCGAATACTCCCAAAGCCGAATCACCTCATGTCTGACATCATCGCCGTAATACGGTTTATACATTCTTTTTTTTCGAGGCTTATTGATTATTTTAACCGAAACCTTTTTTACATTGTTGAAAGCACTCGTATGCAACACGGCTTTATTTTTAAGCACATGAATTGCGTATTTTCTGTTGTAGCCGGTCGTTGCGGTGAACTCATCAATAATTTTTGTCTTTTCTTTTTTTGATGCCCAACAATAGCGTTTTGCCGTTTCTTCCAAAAGTATCTTTTTTGTTCTCATATCCAATCCCATAGTTTAGCCTCGCAAGGCTTATTATATTTGGGTTAGATTTTTATGTGATGAACCGTTTTTATTTCGGTTAGATTTAACGTGAGGCAATGCGCCAGCTTGAAAAAAAAATGCGAATACGGTATAATGGCAAAAATTTTTCAAGGATTACTATGGTTGAAAAAAAAGTAATTGTTCAAAATAGAGCCGGAGTACACGCACGCCCTTCAACTCTCATCGCGCAAGCGGCAAATAAATTTGATTCAAAAATCACCATTATAAAAGACGAAAAAGAATACAATGCGAAATCCGTTATAGGTGTAATGACCATGGCTGCAACCTACAATTGCATGCTTACCGTAAAAGCTGAAGGCGACGATGAGCAAGAAGCATTGCTCGCAATTGTACAGTTATTCGATACCAAGTTTGAAGAAGACTGATATGAATGCGGCATGGCTTTTTACCGGTCCCGAAATCGGACAGAAAAAACAAAAAGTTGAAACAATAAAACAGGAAATTAAAAAAAATTACGGCGAAGCGGAAACCCATACTTTTTATGCCTATGAAACATCTGCTTTTGAAGTGCTGAATATTTTAAATAGTATTTCCCTTTTTGCAGCGCCTACCTTTATTGAATTCCGTAACGCCGAGTTAATCAAAGATAAAGCTGAAATTGCCGAACTCCAAAACTGGATAAAAAAAGCGACCCCCGATAATACAAGTTTTTTAGTTCTTGAAAGCGATGAAATCGGAATTGACAAAAAACTGGAAAGTGCTTTTTCCGCTCACCAAAAGCAGATTTTTTGGGAAATGTTTGAAAACAAAAAACAAGACTGGATACGCTCTTTTTTTCGAACCAACAATATGGACATCACCGACGACGCTATCGAAACAATTCTTGAAATGGTTGAAAACAATACGGAAGCACTCAAAAATGAATGTCAACATATTGCCCTGTTTTTTGAATCCGGTAAACGGTTGGAAGCTGCCGACATGGAAAAACTGCTCTCGCATAACAAAGAAGAAACTGTCTTTTCTCTTTTTGATGCCATGACATTCGGCAATGCGGAAAAAACATTTGATATTTTAAATAAACTCTTTTTCACAAAAAACTTTTCAACGGTGCAGTTTATTATTGGCTTGACATACTGTTTTCGGAAGTTGAATGATGTCCAGCACTATTTAAACACATCGGGCGAGCTCCCGAATGATACAGCCTTGCGAAAATTCGGCATTGTCAGTAAAAAAGCGGCAGCACAATATCAGCGCGCTCTAAAACGCTGGACGGAAACCGACGTGCAAAAAATAATACTCATTCTCACCGCATGCGATTTTGAAATCCGCAAAAGCGGACAAGCCCTCCAAAATACCCTGATTGAAACGGCTATTTTGAAAATCGTTAAAAACCAATTTACCATGTATAACTTGCAAGATTTTCCCCAAAGCGTTATGATATAGCAATGCAAAAAATACAATACGCGTTTCTTGATTCCGGTATCGGAGGCTTGCCCTACTGGGAACATCTGCACGAGCGGGCGGAATATGCCCAAGCGGTTTATGTTGCCGACACGGCGCACTTTCCCTATGGGACAAAAACAGCGGAAGAGCTGCAGCACATTGCCGTGGAAACGGTAACTAAAATCCTTGAACGATTTCAACCTGAAATTATTATCATCGCGTGCAATACGCTTTCAGTTTCTGCTCTGGAAACTCTACGACAGCATTTCGCGCTTCCCTTTGTCGGAACCGTGCCTGCGGTAAAAGTCGCTGCTGAAAAAACAAAAGCGAACAAAATCGTTTTAATCGCGAGCAAAAAATCAATCCGAGATGCATACACCGAAAACTTAATTACTCGATTTTCTTCACCCGAAACATTTATTCTCAAAGCGGAACAAGAGCTGATTCACAAAATCGAAACGGAGCTTTTATTTGCAAGTGAAGCGGAAAAAGAAAAAGCGGTCAAGCCGGTGATTGATTTCTGCCTCAAAGAAGGCGCCGATTGCCTTGTATTGGCATGCACTCATTTTTTAATTATTGAAGACGCTTTTAAAAAGGTAAGTGCCGGACGCATTAAAGTCATTGAATCGCTGGACGGCGTAACCGAGCAAGTTTTACGACTCGCGCCGCCCGTAAAATCGGGACAAGCGAAAAACGCCGCTTCTTTTTTGTATGTGACCGATAACTGTGTGTCGGACAAACGGATTTATTATCAAAAAGTTGCCGAACGGTATCATTTAAAATTCGGAGGAAACCTTTAATGCAGGGGCTTGTCGTAAGCGGCAGCAATAATGTGTTCAAGGTTGCCTGCGAAGACGGCATCGAGCGCCTCTGTACGATAAAAGGCAAAGTGCTTGAACAGGAAACGAAGTACCACAATCCGCTTGCACCGGGCGATTTTGTGCAGCTTGAGCCTGCATCGCACGATGAAGCTCAAATTTTAACACTGATGCCGCGTAAAAACTTTTTTGCCCGCTTCAATGAAAAAACGGCAAGTCCGCAAATTCTTGCGGCGAACGTCGACCTTGTTCTATGTATGACGACTCCCGATACGCCGCCGTTTCGTCCGGTTTTTGTTGACCGCATTTTAGTGCAAGCCGCTTCGCAGCATATTCCGGTCGCAATCATTCTCAATAAAATTGATCTTACACTGACGGAAAAAGTACGGGCACATATCAGCGAATGGCGGCGGCTGCACTATCCGGTGTATCAAATTTCCGCCCGTTCCGGTGAAGGAATCCTCGAATTGATAAAAATATTTACCGGTAAAACGGTTTGCATCATCGGACAATCCGGCGTTGGAAAATCGAGTTTACTCAACGACCTTGCTCCCGCCTTACAACTAATGACGGGAAAAGTTTCCGAAAAGTACAATAAGGGGAGCCACACAACGACGCGCGGAGCGCTTTATCGCATCACAACAGCTGTATCGGAAGAGACGGTTTCATTCAATATAATCGATACGCCGGGAATAAAAAATTTTTCTTTGTACGGTATCGCAAAAGATGAAGTTGCATGCTATTTTCCGGAAATGGTAACCGCGCTCGGTAAATGTAAGTTCGGACTTTCGTGTTCGCATAAAAGCGAACCGGGCTGTGAAGTATTGCGGCGGGTACAAAGCGGTGAAATTTCACCGCTTCGTTATGAAAGCTGGTTAAATATGACCGACTAAGCGGAAAATTATTCCAGCACTGCTCGAATGCGGCGTACGCCTGCCGACGAAGATTGCTCTTTTGTGATTCTGAAATGTCCCATAATGCCGGTGTGTTCCACATGCGGACCGCCACACACTTCTTTGGAAAAATCTCCTATCGTGTATACCTTGACGATTTTTTCGTACTTTTCACCGAATAATGCCATCGCCCCCGCTTTTTTTGCTTCTTCGAGCGGCATCGTGGTCATAGTAACCGGAAGATCAGCTTGAATCTGTTCGTTGACAATATCCTCGACGCGCTTTTTTTCCTCTTCCGTCATCGGCGCGGGATGCGTAAAGTCAAACCGCAAGCGTTCCGCCGTTAAATTTGACCCTTTCTGTTCCACATGATCGCCCAGTACCATCCGCAGCGCTTTATGCAGTAAGTGTGTCGCCGTGTGATACGCGGTCGTTTTTTCACTGTGATCGGCAAGTCCGCCTTTGAAAACCTGCTCACTTCCCGCCCGCGAAAGTTCCTGATGTTTTTTGAATGCCTCGTCGAAACCTTTTTTATCAATAGTGAGTCCAGACTCGGAGGCAAGTTCTTCCGTCAGCTCGTAGGGAAATCCATACGTGTCGTAAAGACGGAATGCAACGCGTCCCGGAATTGTTTTGTTGGGGTTTTTCAACAAATTCGGTAAAAGCTTTTCGTATTCCTGCTCGCCTTTTTTAAGCGCTTCAGAAAAACGGCTCTGCTCAGCGGAAAGTTCCGCTAAAATACCGCTTCGCTTTTCCGCCAATTCGGGATACAGCTCGCGGTTTTGGGTAATCACCGTTTCGGCAATTTCCGAAAGCGCGGAATCTTCCATATTGAGTTTCCGCATGTGGCGGATTGTTCTGCGAATCAGCCGCCGCAATACATAGCCGGCTCCGAGGTTAGAAGGTGAAACGGCTTTCGGGTCGCCTAAAATAAAACAGCTCGCACGCACATGATCGGCGATAATCCGCATTGACACATCGGTATTTTCCGAAGCTCCATACGCGACGCCGGATTTTTCGGAAATTTTTGCTAAAATTTCTTGGAAAATATCGATACAGTACACCGACTCAAATCCGTTCAACATGGCAACGGTGCGTTCAACGCCCATTCCCGTGTCAACACATTTTTTTGCAAGCGGAACAAAGGAACCTTCTTTGGTTTTTTCGTATTGCATAAATACATTGTTCCAAATTTCAAAGTATTTTCCGCAATGGCAGCCGGGCTTGCAGTCCGTTCCGCAAGCGGGTTTTCCCGTGTCGACAAAAATCTCCGTGTCGGGTCCGCACGGTCCCGTTTCACCCGCAGGTCCCCACCAGTTATCCTTGCGCGGTAAAAAATAAATGCGGCTTTCAGGAATACCGAGTTCTTTCCATATATTTGCCGACTCATCATCCCTCGGAGCAGTTTCATCGCCGGCAAAGACAGTAACCGAAAGTTTTTCAACTGGAATTCCGAGATACTCCGGCGAAGTTAAAAATTCAAAGCTCCAGCGAATTGAATCGTTTTTAAAATAATCGCCGATTGACCAGTTTCCCAACATTTCAAAAAACGTTAAATGGCTCGCATCGCCCACTTCGTCAATATCGCCGGTACGTATACATTTTTGGTAGTCGGTTAAACGGCTGCCTTCCGGATGCTCTCCCGCTAAAAGGTATGGTACAAGCGGGTGCATACCCGCTGTCGTAAATAAAACCGTCGGATCATTTTCCGGTATAAGGGATTTGCCTGAAATTTCGGTATGATTTTTGCTTTTAAAAAACGTGATGTATTTATCACGTAACTGTTTATATGTTATCATAGGCGAAAAAATACTACAATTTATGCTTTATGTCAATAGGACAATATTTTCACGGGGATGCAACAATATAAAATGTAACCATTGACAAAGGAATGTATTTTCATTATAATATATAAACAGCTTTTGGGGATGTTCCGGTTTCGACTGGTTGGTTTTTTGATAAAGTTGCATGCGAAGGTACGCCTAAACCTTCTAAAATCTCGGGCAAAAATTTAACTGGCGCAAATAACGACAGTTTCGAATACGCCTTAGCTGCGTAACGACGGGAGTTTACAAAACTTTTGAGCTTTTTGTTTGTCTATCTCCTGTCACATTTAAAAGCTCATTGTTTGATACCTTTCCGTGCAAGGTGCGAACAATTACCATGTACGGTAGCGGGACGGCGCTTTTGGCACTGCGTCCGTTGCGTGAAATCTAATCGTGTCAAAGAGCATGGAGAAGCTAATCGGGGAGCCTTTCAGGACGGGGGTTCAATTCCCCCCATCTCCATAGTAACCAATAAGGATTTGTCGGAACGTATGAAACAGCAAACAACACAAAACACGATTTCCTTTGAATCGTTGCCGCTTTTTCTGCGCATTATCGCATTTTTATTCGGCACGATGGTTTTAATCGCAAATATAACGGGCTTTCACCTCAATGTTATTTCAATTTTTATGCTTGTACTCGGAACGTTTTGCTTTTTGTTGAGTATTTACGAAGACGCTTGGAGTTTTAACATGACGACAAGTGAAGCGACGCGTACATTCGGTTTTATCTTGACGCCGTTCAAAAAGAAGATTTCGTTTGATGACATCAAAGCGGTAACCGTCTTTGAGTTTCAACGTCCCATCACCAAAGCATCATTCACTGAGGTTACGGTCGTATTCAAAAACGGTAAGCAAACAAAGCTCGCGTATGACAAAACCAATAAAATTAAAGATGCCATTGGAAAAGCGGAAGTTTTACAAACATACTTTTTTAATCGAAATATGGCTGAAATGGAAAACCTCATTTTAACCGGCGGAGAATCGTAAAAAATCGAAACTAAATTGATAGGATGTATGATGTGTCCAACGTAACCGCCGGTTACCGACTAGCCTATCAGTGGGCAAAATAACTTTCATAATCATCAAGGAATTTCTTCAAAGCGGCTTGCTTATCGAGAAGCGTTTCCGTCGAATTATCGGGCGTTATCGTCTCCGGTTTAGAGGGAAAACCGTTCGGTAACCCCTCTTTACAGGTAATTTCATCCATAATTGCGTCCGACACGATTCGAACGTGCGACCTACGGATTCGAAGTCCGTTGCTCTATCCAACTGAGCTACGAACGCAAAATATGTGGACGGTGGGGCTCGAACCCACGACAACCAGATCCACAATCTGGGGCTCTACCAACTGAACTACGTCCACCACGGTTATTTCATTATAATAAAATAGCAAAAAAAGTCAAGCCGTAATCAATTTGTTTTTTCAAATAGGGATATTTTATCTCAACGCATATGATATTTGCACCACGTTTCTCTCTTGTAAAGTTTTGATAAAGTTCTATAATTGCATAGCATAAAACGCATATATTAATTATCAAAAGGGCGTACAGTATGAAAAACAAAGTCGTAAGCTTTTTATCCGTCACGATCGGCGTGTTGATGATTGCCGCCGCGATTCACTTTTTTTTATTGCCGGCAAAACTTTCGCTCGGTGGGGCAACCGGTATGGCTTTGGTGCTTTCAAAGTATCTTCCGCTTTCTACCGGAGCTTTGTTAGTGCTGATAAACATTGTTTTGTTTGCTTTAGGCTTTTTAATTATCGGTAACAAATTCGGTTTAAAAACCGTATGTGCCAGTTTGGGACTTTCCGCGGTGGTGTGGCTTTTGGAAGTTTTTATCCCGATACATGAACCGCTCGTTGAAAACATGTTTTTGCAGCTGGTCGTTGCCGTGCTGATTTACGGTACCGGTGTAGGCTTGGTGCTGAACCAATATGCGTCGACCGGCGGCAGCGATATTTTTGCGATGATTATACAAAAGTACACGGGACTCGATTTGGGAAAAGGCTGCTTAATAAGCGACTTTATCATTACGCTGTTTGCCGGTTTCGCCTACGGTCGAGAAATTGCGCTTTTCTCGCTGGTTGGAGTTATTATCAACGGGCTCGTCATTGATTCAACGATTGAAGGAATAAACAGCAGCAAATACTGCGTCATCAATACGGATAAACCCGACGAGCTATGCGGCTTTTTGGTTAAACTCGGACGATCGGCAAATGTGTACAAAGCAACCGGAGCATTCACCAAGGCGGAACGTTCCGTGATTCAAACGGTTATATCTCGCCGTGATTTTGTCAAACTCAAAACCTACTTAGCGCAAAACGACGAAAAAGCATTTATGGTCGTAACCAATGCACACTCGGTATTCGGCTGGCACTGGAAACGAATCGGCGAATAATTTTTCCTCTAGACTTTTATCCTCACATTGTGTACACTAGTTTTCACATAATAAAACTAAATGCTTTTTTTTTCATGCCGATAATTGAATGACGGAGGATTTATGGCAGATAAAGACACAATAGGTTCAATGACCGATGAAGTGCCTGAAGAGGCGACGGTAAAGACGGCGAAGAAAAGCTCGATTTTGCCTATGATTTTGAAATGGGTCGCGATTGTTTTGGCGGTCGGTATTTTTGTAGTTGCAATCACGTTGATTACAGTAACAATACGGGATAAAAAAGGAAAAGGATATACGGATTATCCGACATCTCCGGAGTATCGCGATACGAGTGAGATTTTAACGTATTATACCAATATTGACACCGTTTCTACAAATCTTGCAGGACAACCGCCTGCAACGGTTCAGGTAAAAGTCAATCTGGGATACTCACAGGACGATAAAAATACTCCCGGTGAAATTGCTGCCCGTTCAGTGGAAATTCAAGATTTTTTACTATTTTACTTTAAAGGTAAAACATACGATGAACTTGCCGATAACGCTGAAACGGTTAAAATTGAAATTCGGAATTTAATCAACGATAATATCCTGACAAAAGGAAAAATTAAACGAGTAATGATCGACAAATACAATTTGTTATTACAGGAATAGCACTATGACTGACATGCTTTCGCAAGACGAAATAGACCAGCTTTTAACGGCAATCAGTTCGGGCGACACGGAACCGGAAGATTTTAAGTCGATTAACGATAACCGTAAAATTAAAATTTACGACTTTAAGCGTCCGGATAAGTTTTCAACCGAGCAAACCAGAACGATAAAAATGATGCACGAAACGTTTGCGCGTCAAACAACGACGACGCTTTCGGCTCAGTTGAGGACGCTCGCTCACGTTCACGTGGCGACGGTTGAGCAGTTAACCTACGAAGAGTTTATCCGTTCAATTCCGACCCCGACAACGCTCGCGGTGATTAATATGGATCCGCTTCCCGGAAGTGCCGTTTTGGAAATTGACCCGTCAATAACTTTTTCGATTATCGACAGGCTTTTCGGCGGTAAAGGGCAGAGTATCAAAATTCAGCGTGAATTAACCGATATTGAAAGCTCGGTTATGGAAGGCATTATCGTTAAAATTTTAGCGAATATGCGGGAAGCATGGAACTTGGTTATTGACTTGCGTCCGCGACTCGGCACGATTGAAACAACTCCTCAGTTTGCACAAATCGTCCCGCCGAATGACATTGTTATTTTAGTAACGCTTGAAGTAAAAGTCGGCGAAGAAGAAGGCATGATGAATTTCTGTTTGCCTTATGTGACCGTTGAGCCGGTCGTGTCAAAACTTTCAACGCAGTACTGGTTTACTTCTGTCCGCCGCAGTTCAACGACACAACATTTAGCGGTTTTGAAAGAAAAATTATCCGCTGTTGAAGTGGATGTTACCGCGGAAATCGGCAGCTTGGATGTTTCAGTACGGGACGTTCTTTCATTAGGTGTCGGCGACATTATCCGTTTGCCGAGTGTACAAGTCGGGGATCCTTTTACGTTAAGTGTCGGAAATCGACAAAAATTTTACTGTCAGCCCGGTGTAATCGGAAAACGTGTTGCAGTGCAGCTTTTAGGAAAAACCGAAGATATAACCGAAGAAGATTTTGAAAATCTATCTGAAGAGGGGGAGAATTATTATGAGTGATGGTTCAATTTCACAAGACGAAATCGATGCATTGTTATCAGGTATGGATATGGGTGGAGCGGCTGCTCCTGAAGTTGTCCCCGAAAAAACCGATGTTTCCGATTTTAAGGGAAAAGCATTTAAAACATTTTTAGTAAATCCGTGCAAAGCGTTTGAAGAAAATCTGACTTCAATGACCGGAAGTGAAACAAAAGTTACCGGAACAAGTTATTCAAGCATGAATAGAGAAGCATTTATGCAAATTGTTCCTGAACTTGTTGTGGCATCAACCTGCGATTTTGCTTCGGGCTTATCCGGCGATCATCTGTTTATTCTACCCCATGAAATGGCGGCAAAAATTGTCGGACTGGTTAATCATGAAGAGAAGGCGGATATTGATGATATGGCACTTTCCATTGTCAGCGAAGTAATCGGTCAGTGTCTCAGTGCGGAAATCACCGAATTTGACGCTATCGGCTTAAAAGGGGTTTCACACAATCCGCCTGAATCGATGAATATTCCGAAAGCGATGATTCGGCTGCCGCAAAAATCCTTTGCAATCATTACATACGAAATTACGGTTGACGGCTCTTCATTTACCTTTTGGGAAGTAGTCAATGACGATGCCGCAACAAAAATTGCCGAAACGATTAATGGTACTTCTGCTCCGCAATCGACGGCAAAACAACCGAAAACAAACAGCACGGAAACAAAAAATTCGATCGAACAACAACAGCAAGCTCAACCGCAAATGCAGGCGAATTTTTCAGGAGGCATCAATATGAGCGATTTTGGTCAAATAAATACAGGTATGCAATCACAAAACATTCAAAGTGCCGGTTCAAATCCAACCGTGCAACCTATCGCCTACCCGCAACTCCAAAGTTTTGACGGTGGTGAAAATAAAAATAATATCGGTTTAATCATGGACGTTCTGATGGAACTCACGGTTGAACTGGGACGCACCAAAAAAACCGTTCGAGAAATACTCGGAATGGGCGAAGGACATATTATCTCGCTGGATAAACTCGCCGGTGAAAGCGTCGATATTTTGGTTAATCACAAGCCGATTGCAAAAGGCGAAGTTGTTGTTATTGAAGAAAACTTCGGCGTTCGTGTTACGGAAATTCTTTCACCGAACGATAGAGCAAACAGCTTAACAAAATAGCGCCGTCGCCGACGTACGGAAGCCTCTAAAAACAAATGTTCTTGGAGGCTCTCTTTTATTATTTTTAAAATACCGTCAGGCAACGTTACACGACCGAATGGAGCCATTTACCCGACCGCAAGCGCCACAGTCCGAGACAGGCTTTTATCGGTTCGTCGGCAAAAAGAAAGAGGTAAATCACCCAAGACGGCAACGTTGTAAACACCGATAAAGTAAAACTGAGCGGAAGCGAAACAATCCACATAAAAAGCGTATCATAAACAACGCCGAACTTTGTGTCCCCTCCTGCGCGGACAACGCCGACCACCATCACCATATTAAAAGCCTTCAACGGATAGCAAAGCGCTAAAATAATAAAAAACTGCTGCGCTTGTAAATATACTTCTTGCTCTACTTTGAAAATATACGGTACTAAAAACGAAATCGGAACAAGCAACATTCCGACAAAAATTGCTACAACCGGAGCAAAACCTGCGATATTTGCCGCATAGTTTTTCGCCTCACCGTAATTCCCTTCACCGATTTTTTTACCGATTAAAATACTGACGCTGTTTCCCAATCCGATAAACACAACCCAGGTAAGCTGCGATACCGTATTGGTGATGCTGAATGCGGCATACGAAAGCGTATTCAAACCGGCAAATATTTTATGCTGAAAAGTGATGCCGAGAGACCAAAGCGATTCGTTACAAATAACAGGCAGCACCACGATAAAAAAAGTAACGACAAATCTTCCGGAAAACGAAAAGTGTTCGGAAAGGCGTCCCAAAATCGGAAGCTTTTTTTTCTTGGTGATAATAATATAAGCAAAAAGCTCAACCGTTCGTGCCGTAACGGTTGCAATGGCGGCACCTTTTACGCCGAGCTTCGGAAAACCGAAATGCCCGAAAATCAAGAGCATATTTAATATCAAATTGACAAAAAGGGAAATGAGCGTAATAACAACGGCAAGCCGCACTTCTTCAATCGCCCGCAGCGTAAACATAAACATGCAGCTGATTGCAAACGGAATAAAACACCATGCAACAGTACGTAAATATATTGCACCGATTTTAATCACCGCCGTGTCTTTTGAATAAAGATGGAGAATTTGCTCCGGCGCTAAAACACACGCTGCGGTAAATACGGTACTGATAAACAACGCGGCACACAGCGAAAGTCCGAATGATTTCCGCAAACCGGGTAAATCTTTTTTGCCCCAAAACTGTGCGGTGAAAACCAAACCGCCCGAAGCCGTTCCGTACAAAACCAAATTGAGCAAAAAGAACAACTGATTACCCAAACCAACGGCTGCAATTTCCGTGGTGCCCAGTTGTCCGATCATCACCGCATCCAAAATATTCACGAGCGAATTCAAAAGATTTTGCATCATGATAGGAATTGCGATAACAAAAAGCGTTTTCAAAAATATTCTGTCAAAAAAAGATTTTTTCTGTACTGTCGGTTCCATAAACGTAATTGTTTAGTAGATAAATTCGCTACGGTGTTTTTGCATCCAGCGAGCATCGATTTGTGAAAGCGTGGTCATCAGTCGTGTTTCCGGATTTGCGTCCGGGTCAATCGCCAGCGCTTGCTTCAATGCTTTATCAAAGCCTTTTCCGTCCTGTGCCGGTACACAAAATGCGGTTGCGTAGGTGAGGTACGTTGACGCACTTTGCCCTTTTGAGTACGCAAGCGCTTTTTCGTATGCCGCTTTCGCTTTTTCCATACCGCCGCCGAATGAATCGGGCGCGGCTGCATAGAACGAAGTTAAAACTTCCCAGAGCGCACCGTCGCTGTAGCCCGGATTTAATTCACACGCCCGTTCCAACATCAAGCGGGCAGCATTCACTTTTTCAAGTATGTCGGCATCCATCGGATCAAGCGAAAAAGCACCCAAAATCCCTGATGCACCGAAAAAGATTGCTTCTACATCATGAACACGAAGTTTTTGTACGGCTTCGATCACTTCGACTTCATCAAAGCTGAAAAGTTTTTGCTTCAGTCCCGGATACTCAAGCTCAAGCGCTTGCAAAACATAGTCCGCACCGCGTGCATAAAATTTTTTTGCGCGCATCAATTCAGCGTGCTTTGCTTCATAATCATCATCGCTCATGTGCTTTGCCGAACGCTCAACGAAGGCGTTCGCGTACATTACATAAAGTTGCCCTGCCATAATCGAAACGCCGCGATGAGAAGGATCATTAAAGTGCAGCATTTCGACCGTTTTGAGCAATACCGGAAATGAATCCGCGACGAGTTGCACATCACTTTCTCCGGTAAAGGCTAAAATCGGGTTACCGGCATTTTTCGATTTCTGTTTTGCCGCCGCTTTTTGCTTTTGTTCGGGAAGCGGAGCAATTGAGTTGTATGCCATCTGTTGAATTGAACACGAAATAACGGATAAAAAAACAAAAAGAGAAAATACGATCTTTTTCATAAATATTCGTTCCTTAATTTGCGTTTATTTAATTTTTTTGTGCTACCGATTTTAATTCCGCGATTACCGCCTCATAAGCGGCAATTGATGCGGAAAGTGAAAGCTGCATTACCACACTACGTCCGTCTAAATTGTTGTCATCAAAAATATATAAACTCTGCAACACACCTTCAAGGTCGTTTACATCGACACCGCCCTGTGCCAACCGACGTTTTAAAAAGCCGTATTCTTCCGCATAAAACTCGGCGTATTTTTTTTCCTGCCAATCATTCAAATTTTCGCCGGTGATTGTATGTTGTGTGTACATGATTTTTGAATTGTTTATAATTTTTTAAGAAAGAATAAACAAAGAACCGCGATTTGCGCAGTTCTTTGTTTTACCGTTTATTTATCGATTCAACATTATTTTTTCAACGTTGAGCGGATCAACGTACGCTCCGTTCCGATACGCGCGCATATTGCCACCTGAAATTTCATCAATCAGTGCAAGATGCTGATCATCACCGACTCGTCCGAATTCAAACTTTATATCGTATAAATCCAAATCTTTCTGTTTAAGTTCGCCTTTTACAAAGCCGGCAATTTTTTTTGTAAGGGACACGATAGTTTCATATTCTTCCGCCGTCATAATTTTGAGTATCACGAGTCCGTCTTTTGTAATCGGCGGATCTTCGCGGTCATCGTCTTTGAGGGTGATTTCAACAAAGGCATCAAGGTCGGCGCCTTCCTTTACATAGCGACCGTAACGGCGTAAAAACGAACCGACTGCCTTGTAGCGGCAAATCACTTCAACGCCGAAACCGAACAATTTTGCCGGTAACACATCCATTGTATTTGCCGATAAATCGGCACTTAAAAAATGGGTCGGAACACCGTTTGTATTTAATTTTTCATAAAAGAACTTGGTCAAAGCCAATGCCGCAGCGCCGGCACCTTCCATCTTTAAACCAACATGGTTTGCACCCGGATCAAAAACTCCATTGACGCCGGTTACATCGTCTTTAAACACCAGGCGGTAATTTCCGTTCGGCAATTTATACACATCTTTTGTTTTTCCGTGATACACTAAATCCATAAAAGTCTCCCCGCAGGATATTTTTTAAAAACTTGCTCAGTTTTTAAAAAATTCTCACCGCTTAAAATCAAGTGGCATTATATCAAAAAACAAAAAAAAAATAAAGAGGTAGGAAAAATTTTTCCATTTTTAAACTCTCGTTGTATCGACCCAATAGGAGGCACTGATTAATTCAATCGAGAATTGAGGACATCTTTCAAAAACTCGGGTTAGATTTTTAGAAACTTCTTTTCAGTGCCACCTTTAAAATCGTTGTTTCGCAGATGTTCCAAAATTATCCTGAACATTGAGAAACAATGATGGAGATACTTTGCTTCTGCAAAAAACTTTACTTTGTAAAGTTTGCCGGTAAATGGCGTCAAACCTTTAATCAGCGTTTCCATACCGGCTTACTTTCAAGAGTACCAAGTGTGGGCGTATGCCTATGGGGCTCCGTCCGTTAAAATTCCTTTCAGCGTCTAAAAATAAGTTCTTTTTTGTATTTTACCAAAAACGTACTATGTTTTCCCCAAAAACATAGTACGAAATTTTTAAAACATACTATGTTTTTTTTAAAACACAGTATGTTTTCACCTAAACCATAGTAAGAATTCGGCGTACGCTGATACACGGCGTCAAACCTTTAATCGATGTTTCCGTAAAGCCTTTTATAATTTTCCGTTTATTGATAAAATTATTTTATTATGACGCGTCCTACTATTAAAAAAATTATTTCATTTTTGTTTCTTTGTAGTATTTTCTCAAACTTGTTTGCACAAGATGACAATTCAGCGCCGGATGAAACGCCGTTTCAGTATGCCGAGCTGATTCAAACCGATGACGAGCTTTTTCGGATTGTACATTTTTTATGTTTGCAAACGACGAGCGTATGCCTTGCCGATAAAGAACCTGCAACACGTGCGGAGGTTGCGCTTTATTTACAAAAACTTGATACGGAAAAATTAAGTGCTAAGGGCTGTGCTTTTTATGAAAGTGCATGCGCGTATTTGCGCAAGCAAAATTATTTGATAAAAAATGATTATCTCACATTTGATATAAACGGTATATTCGCATTGCAGGGGCAGTACACCGATGCGGATAAATTACTCTTTGCCGATACCGTCGCTCAGTATAATAAAACACCGGCACCGATTGCCGTTCCGCTTACCGTCAATTTTTCACCGTATGTAAATTTTGCTGCAAATTTTGAAATAAAAAAAGGATTTCTTGCGTCGCAATATTCTTTGCCTTTTACCAACATGCCGTTAAAAAGCGATTCATTCGATGTACAGATCCCACATATCGCGAATTTTTCCGCGGGCAATTCTTTTATGAGTTTTACGATAGGACGCGGACGGCACAATATCGGTCAAACGCTCAACGGCAGTTTGTTTTTAGCAAACGCGACGAACTCACTGGATTTTGTATCATTGCGCTTTTTCCATAAAAATGTAAATGTTGCTTCAAGTATCTACATCATGGAGCGGTACCGTTTCCTTTTTACGCACGAAGTGAAGTTTAAAATTACCCAATATGTTGGCGTGCGCTTATTTGAAGGAACGACCGAATACGGAGGTTTTGATTTACGGTACCTCAATCCGATGATGATCTTTCACAATTTGTACGGTTGGGATGAAGGCAAAATTAACGGTCTTATGCCGAACGGTTCACAATTCGGTGTTGGTTTGGAAGTCGTTCCGTATCGGGGCTTGCGGTTTTACGGGCAGTTTGAAATGAATCAGTTTCAAACCGCTTACGAGCGGAAAAACTATCCGACTGCCTCAGCAGTGACACCAAATAGTTTGGGCGGGTTGTTCGGTATTGAATATGCGCATTGTTTTCCAGTGTGTGCATTGACGGTGCAAAGTGAATTTTTATACGCAAATCCGTGGCTTAATATCATGGAAAATAAAGAAATAAGTTTGCTCGATCGACATACGGAAAAAGTGAAACCTAAAAACACACCGAACACGTATGAGATGTGGCTCAGCAATCCGCTCGGTCCTGATACGATTGCCTTTACAACGAAAATTAGTGTTGATGATTTTTTGAAATACGGAGCGTCACTTCAATACCGTTTTATAGTAAAAGGCAAAAATGAAGAAGCGTTTTTTAACTCGTCGGGTAATGTCTACTATCCGACCGATTCGAAAATGGCGCAGCTGAAAACACCGAGCGGAAAGCCGCTCTCTGTTCATACGATTTCTCTTGAAGGTTTTGACGAAGTGTACAAAAATCTGACGCTGCGGGCAGGCTTTGAAGTGAGTATTTTCACCGGACGAAAAAAGCAAACCGGTATGTATGCGTACGCAAACGCGGTTTATAAAATCCGCTGATTTACTGGTGGGCACAGATTAATTCAATCGTGAATGAATCTGTGCCTTCCTTAAAACACTGAAAGTTGCACTTCATTTTTATTCAACTTTGAATCCGGAAATTTTTTGGTCAACTGCTGCAATACTTTCAGCTGTTTTGACCGTAAACGCATTGACTTCACTGCTGGTGTCGTGTATCTTTGTTGCATCACTGTAAATTGCACGAATCCGCAGCTCGATCATTTTGGTCATTTCAGCAAGTTCTTTACTCTCCTGTAAAAGGATGGTGCTGGCAGACAGCATTTGTGCGTATTCATCTTTTATGTTTGCCGTTTCCGTATTGAGTTGACTCATTGCCTCAATCACCTGTGACGTACCGCTGCTTTGTTCGTGAATTGCAGCCATGACGATATCTTCCTGTTTTTTTACATCATCGCTCAAAGTGGCAGCTTGTGTTGAAGTTTGTTCAACGGTGATTGAATCATTTGCGATTGCATCGATTTTTGTTTTCAGTCCTTTCAGTGATGTTGAAATTGCTTTGCCCTGACGGTTTGATTCTTCGGCAAGTTTTCGTATTTCATCGGCAACGACGGCAAATCCCTTTCCGGCGTCGCCCGCATGCGCGGCTTCAATGGCGGCATTCATTGCAAGTAAGTTCGTTTGACTTGCGATACTCTGAATCACATTGCTTGCCTGTAAAAGTGCCTCCGATTCATTGCTAATTTCTTTTGTTGCCGCGGAAGTGTTCTTTGCCGAATTTTTTACATTGCCGGAAAGTTCCTGCATTTTTGTGATAAGCGCCGCATTATCACGTAAAATTTTTTGAATTCCCATAATATTTTGGACCATTTCTTCAATGGAAGCGGATGATTCGCTGATATTCGTTGCTTGCGTTTCTATTTTTTCATTTAAGTTTGTAAACGATTGGATCATGTTCTGCATACTCGCAGTTGTTTTATCAACCATATTGCTTTGTTTACCGATTTCAGTTTGAATAGTATTGGTATTATCGGTAATGCTTTTTACGTAATTTTGGGTTTCATTATTTTTTTCAATCAGCATGTTACTGAACGTTTTTAAGCCGTCGATATTTTTGCCGGTTGCATGTATAGCTATGCGGATTTTTTCCATCGTTTCATTAAAATATTTTACGATTATTGCCGTTTCATCGTTGTTGTCGCTTCGAAGGCGTTGTGTTAAATCCCCCTCTCCCATCGAAATATCCTTCAATGCAGTAATGGTATTTTGCAAAGGTCGCGCAATTGCCCGCACAATAATAATTGTGATAATACCGGAAACGGCAAGGGCAACGAGGGCGATAACCAAAAGTATGATGAGCGTCCCGTACCAATTTTGCAATGCTTCATTGCTTTCCATAAACATATATAACTTCCAACCCAGTTGGTCGTTAGTGTGCGTTTGTACCAGAAATTTTTTGTTATCAATAGTAATTTTCAACTTATCATCGGGTTGCATTGCTGCAATTTTTGCGTAATCGGAAATCGCACAGTCGGTAAGATTTTGCATTTTCAGATCGGCATGCCGCGGATCCGCTAAAATAACATTGTCGCTTTGCGTTAAAATCACATAGCCGGTGTTTCCGATTTTTGCATTTGCGATCATATCCGTAATAGTGTTCAAAGTTAATTCAATCGTTACACAACCGATTGGCTTTTTTTTGTTATCAAAAACTTGGCGCGAAAACGCAATGACCACATCACCGATAGTAGAAAGATATGCCGACGTTAAAATAGTTTTGCCGCCTGCGGCTGTCGCCTGTTTGTACCAATCCCGTTTTCGAGGATCGTAAGTGTGGGACATTTTTCCGTCAAATGAAGTTGCATAGCCGCCCCAAACGGAACCGAGATATATTTCCGCATATTCCGGATATGCGTCAAAAAGTCCTTTAAAAATGCGTACCAATTTCTTTTCGGTTTCGCTTTTTACGGTTTCGGATGCAAGCATATCATGCTCATCATTAAAATATTGGTGGAGGGTATCGTCGGCGGTTTTTACATCACGGTCATTTGCAAGCATTGTGAGATTGTTTTTTACGGAAGCCATAAAAAAATTTATGCCCAAATCAATATGAACTAATTGTGATTTTGATGATTGATAAAATTCATCTTCACCGATTTTGATAATTCCTTTAAAGATGGCGGCAGACACAATTAACGCTATCAATAAAAAAGTCGCAAAAAACAATATAATAATTTTTTTAGAAATCGAAAAATATTTTTCCATAGTGTACTCCTTTTGCCTATAATTATATATACTTCATTCAACTATGTCCATATTATAATGACTTAAAATATTCCCGCTAAACAAGTCCTATAAAAGTATGTTTTTTAGAAACTTCCTAATTATAATTTCATTGACGAATAATCAACAAAGGTAAAGTGTCGATTTTTTTAAGAAAGTTTAGCCGCGCAATTTTGCAGATTTTTGTAGAATTTAAAGACCCATATTCAAAGTCAACATAGAGCCGTTCTTTGAATATGGGTCGATAAGCAAAATACGGTTATTTTACCGCTGCTTTGAGTTGATCGACCTTATCCGTTTTTTCCCAGGTAAAGCCGTTACGACCAAAGTGTCCGTAGTTCGTTGTTTGGGCATAAATCGGCTTGATAAGATCAAGTGTTTTTATAATTCCTGCCGGTGAAAGATCAAAAACATCCGTAATTGCTTTGACAATCGATTCATCGCTCACGCGCGCCGTTCCGAATGTTTCAACGGCAACGGAAACCGGAAACGGAACCCCAATTGCATACGCAAGCTGAACTTCACAGCGGCTTGCCAACTGTGCCGCGACGATATTTTTTGCCACATAGCGAGCCATGTAGCTTGCGGAGCGGTCAACCTTGGTCGGGTCTTTTCCCGAAAATGCACCGCCGCCGTGGCGCGCCATGCCGCCGTACGTGTCGACAATAATTTTGCGTCCGGTTAAGCCGGTATCGCCTTGCGGTCCGCCCGTTACAAAGCGCCCTGTCGGGTTGATAAAGTATTTTGTTTTTGCATCTAAAAGCCCCGTGTCTTTGAGCGCCTCATACACCACGCCCTCACGCAACAGCTCTTCAATTTGTTTGGTGCTGATTTCAGGATCATGTTGGTGTGAAATAACGACTGCATCAATACGCACCGGCTTAAACCCGTCATATTCAATCGTAACCTGTGATTTCGCATCGGGGCGGAGCCAGTTCACCGAGGTTTTGCGTAATTTTTCGGCTTGCTGCATAATTTTATGCGCATATATTATGGGAGCCGGCATCAATTCCGGTGTTTCGTCGCATGCAAAACCGTACATAATTCCCTGATCGCCGGCGCCGGTCAGTCCTTCATATTCTTTTAAGCCGCGACCGTCGACGCCTTGTGCAATATCCGGCGATTGAGCGCGAATCACGTTAATAACCGCCATTGAGTCACAGTCTAAGCCGTAGTCCGCTTTGGTATATCCGATATCGCCGGCAACCTTGCGAGCAATTGCCTGCGTGTCTATGAATGTTTCCGTTGTAATTTCTCCGCCGACTAAAATTAATCCCGTTGAAGCAAATACTTCGCATGCAACACGACTGTGCGGGTCATCCCGCAAGCAAGCATCCAAAATGCTGTCCGCAATCTTATCGCACAGTTTGTCGGGATGTCCTTCACCGACTGATTCCGAGGTAAATTTTCGTAACATAATAATCCTTCGTTTTTATAGAATATTCTATTTAATATAATGAATTATCTATAAATAATCAAGAATATATTTTCGGTTCATTAAAATTCAGCAGATGAGTGAACATCAGTTCACGAATAAGCTGAATTTACGCCGTTTCGAGAACCGAGAAACGGCACTATAAAAATGCGATCTTTTGCGGTAGCAAAAGTCGACCGTTTAACAAGCCGCGCTATTTCAGCGACGATGTTAAACGGTCCTATTTTCAAGCGGTTTATACCGCATTGACTTTTCGTGAAAAAAGATTTATACTCAAAGAAACGCTGATTAAAGGTTTGATGCCGTTTAACAGCGTTTCCATGTTGTTTCTCAATGTCCAGCATAATTAAAAAGGTAGAATTCTAAACATTTGCGAAACAACAGTGTTTTTAAGTTGACATCGATTGATTTTCTGTTGAATTAATCAATGTCTTCTCAAAAGATATTGCGATAATTTTGGGGGAACCATGGCAAAGCGGTTTTTATGCTTGATTTTTGCGTTGGCAGTGGGCGTTACGGTTTGTTTTTCGCAGAACGCGGACACGAAGCCGACAGAAAATACGGCTGCAACGAAAACAATTGATGAAACGAAAATTCGTTTACAAACACAGCCGCAAGATTCGGCGCCCCCCCAAGAGAACGGCGTTTCGTTTTTCGGGTCGCTGTGGAAACTGATTTTGATGCTGCTTATCGTGTGCGTCCTTGCATACGTGGTATTACGCTTTTTGAAAAAATCGCAAACGCTCTCGTTGAATGATGACCCGTATTTAAAAGTGGTTTCGTCTTTGAAGCTGGCACCGAATAAAAGTCTCTACATTATTACGGTGAAGCGGGAAGCTTTTTTAATTGCGGTAACCGAAAAAGATGTTTCGCTCATTTCCCGCATTGAAGATACCGAGTTGATTGATACGTTGAACTTGCATGCGGAAAATCAAACAGTCGAACAAAAACCGTTCGCGGAAATGGTGTCGGTATTTTTCAAAAAGGAAAATAAACCGGTGGAAAATACAGCGCGGGAAACGTCGAAAGCGGATGAAGCGTTGACCGGTAATTTTTTAGAAGGTATGCGTGAACGTTTACAGCAAAACGAAACCGACATCAATGAAAGTAATAAGGGCTAATCGTTTATGAAAACAAATTTTTTCCGCACAACAAAATGGAAAGCGTTCTTTTTTGTTTTGGTATTTTTACTCACACCCGTTACCGCTTTTTCGCAGGAAACCGGATTAAAAAACAAAGACGGCAAAACGACTCAAGATGCAGAACGGCAGCTGCAGCAGCCTTTTTTGCAATTTAACATCCGTCAAGCCGAGAAGAATAACGACGTCGCTTTTTCCGTGCAAGTGCTTTTGCTTCTCACGCTGATTTCGCTTGCTCCCAGTATTTTGATTTTGTGTACCAGCTTTTTGCGGATTGCGATTGTGCTTGATTTTATTAAGCGCGCACTTTCGTTGCAGCAAGTTCCGCCAACGCAAGTGTTGAACGGCATTGCGCTGATTTTGACTATCTTTATTATGTGGCCGATATTTAACGATATTTATACCAATTCGTTTCAGCCGATGCGGGAAGGAAAAATCACGATTGAAACGGCATACAAAGAAGCCGAAAAGCCTTTGCGTATTTTTATGTACAACCAAATGCAAAAGAACACGTCCAGTATTGAACTTTGCATGACGATGGCGCATCTTGATAAACCGGAAACACTCGCCGAAGTCCCGACGCATGTGTTGATTGCCGCTTTTATTTTGCACGAGTTGACGCGGGCGTTTCAAATCGGTGTTCTCCTCTATATTCCGTTTATCATCATCGATATGGTTGTGTCCAGTATTTTGATGTCAATGGGTATGATCATGCTTCCGCCGATTCAAATCTCAATGCCGTTTAAGTTGATGCTCTTTGTTTTAGTTGACGGTTGGGATTTAATTATCGGACAGCTTTTCAATTCGTTTATTATATGATGGATAGTACAACCATGACGCAAGAAATTTATTTGGATTGGGCGGCGACGGCAAAGCCGAATACGGAAGAAAATCTGCGGGCGTTGGAAATTGCGAATGAAGTATTTGCAAATCCGTCGGCAAAGCACCGTTTGGGAAAAAAAGCGCGGGAGTATTTAGAACAAGCGCGGGAAAAAATTGCCGCTCTTTTGGGTGTTGCCGCATCGCAAGTTTTTTTTACTTCGGGCGGAACGGAAAGTGACCACATTGCAATTTTAACGAATTTAACGAAATCGAACTTTGAGGACTACAGTATCGCGGTGAGTGCGATTGAGCATGCTGCATTAACCGAAGAATGCGTTTCGCTGAAAAAAATCGGGTTGAATATTTTAACCGTTCCGTGCAATGAATCGGGAATTGTAACACCGGAAGCGGTCGTAAAAACGATTCGAGATAACACTACTTTTCTTTCGGTGATGACCGTCAATAACGAAACGGGAAGCATACAACCGATTGCCGATATTGCCCGCGTTTTAAAAGAACATGCGAAACGAAAAATTCATTTTCACACCGATGCGGTGCAGGCAATCTGCAAAACGGTTTTTAATATCGCTGATTTGGGCGTTGATTCGCTTTCGCTTTCCGCGCATAAAATCGGGGCGTTACGCGGAACGGGCATTCTTTTTTTGAAGCAACCGACGGAAGTGTTTAATCGCGGCGGAAACCAAGAACGCGGCGTCCGCTCCGGAACGGAAAATCTTGCGGGGGTTTTATCCCTGCAATTTGCGCTGGAAAAATATGAACGCTCCTTTCAAAACAATCTCGCCGCCGCGCGAGAAAAGGTAAACTTTTTGTTGCACGAAATTTCCAAGCGGGAGCATTTTTCCGTTGTGCCGAAATCGCGCACGGCGCAGGACGAAAATTTTTCACCGTACATTGTTCAAATTGCGCACGCATATGTTACCGGCGAAATGATGGTTCGCGTTTTGTCCGATCGCGGGATTTTTGTTTCAACGGGTTCCGCTTGCTCCAGTGCAAAAGTCAATCGCCCCGTTTTACAAGCAATGTGTGTTGACAAATCAACGCAGACGAATGCCTTCCGAATCTCGCTCGGCAATGAAACAACGCGTGAAGAATTGCAGCAGTTTTTGGATATTCTCTCCGACGTTGATGCCGAGTTTTCCGTGTAAAAAAGTGCCGTTTTTTATGAGATTTGTACGTTTTGAACCGCTTTGAGTAACTGTTCAACGGCATAGCTACTGACGATATACGGCGGCTGTTTTTTATCGTTCTGATACAAGGTATAATCGCTGCCGATTTCAATTTTTTGAAAATGCAAACTTACGGTTTCGCCGCTGCCAAGCACAAATGATACCGTTTGTTTTTCTCTTTTCAGATTTGCCGCAGGATATGCATTCACAATGTAGACATCAAGAACGTGAAAGCTGCTCAACGCTTGTTCCAATGCAGTGAAAGCTGCTGCGTTTCGCTCATTTTTTATGAAAAGTTTATCGTTAAAGGAAACCGATTGTATTGAGTTATTTTTGAGTTGCGCTTTGAACGGTTGCGTTTCAATCCAACGGCTGTTTTCCGGCTGCAGCAACGATGCGTATATATCGGGTGCTTTGTAAATGTGCCCGCCGCCGAACATAATGTAACGGTTTAATCCGAGCGTGTCAAGTTCGCCGAACGTAATGTCTGAAATGACGGTTTCGGAAGCAGCGCGTAGTATAATTTTTACGGTGTTCACCAATGTCGTTGTATTGTTTTTCGATACAAGCGTCATTTTATTTTTTGAAGAGAGAATCGTGAAAAAATTTTTTATCACGGTTTCCGGCACTTTGTATGTTTCATCATCCGAAAAATATAAAAAAAACGAATCGTCTCTTTTTTTTAGCGCGATTGTTTTTTGTACATCCGCTCGATTAAAAATTATGGTGACCGTTGCAACATCGGAAATAACAGCGGGGAGAACGAGTTCCGAAGTTTTCGCTTTCGGGTGTTTCCAATCAACGGAAAGAAAAATGCTGCATGCAATGAGAACGCAAACAATGCACAGTAAAATTTTTGTTTTGCGCTGAAACGTGTTCATTCGGCTGCTCCTTCCGGTACTCGTTCGGTGTTTTGCTTTCGGTGTATTTTAAATATAAAAATGCAAACAATGACAAGCGGTACCATAATAAAATTTAACACCCGTGCAAACAATTTAATTTTTTTCGGTGTATTCGAATCGGTAAAGGTTTTAAAAGGCTTTACCGTTGAAACTTTGTTTTTAAGTTTCAAAATACTTTCATGATTGCATAACCACTGACAAACGGAAACCAGCAGATACATATTCGTATCAGAGTTTGTAAATTCGATGCATCGGCTCAAAAAGTTTTCATCGGTCATTACAAAAAGCTTCCCCTTATCGGTGCTGATCGCTGCAAGGGTGTACTCGTTTTTTTCCATGTCCGTCGTATCCTGTTCGGAAAACAAAAACGGATCCGTTGTAAAATTTTCAATCATACGTTTTGCTTGCGTACTTGTTTTTAAAACCGATCGAACACTCGGCGCATTCTGCGTATCCAAGTCAAGTGATGACGGCCAATAAAACTGTAGCGTTGTATAGCCGGAAAAAAACGGTTGCGTTAAATCCGCTTGTTCCGCATTTGCACGAAGCCAAAACGGATAAGTGATTATTTTTGAAGTAACGCCGTCGCGACTACTCATCTGAAGCGGAAAACTGAAAATGTCCAATATAATATCCTGCCCGATTAAAAAACCGTAGCGAGCTAAAAGTGAAAGCAGCGGATCGTTTTGCTTCGGTGTGCATATCCAATTACCGTTTACATCAACGACGGTTCCCGAAACAAAAAACGCGGCGTTACCGCCTGCTTGCAAAAACGCATCAATCATGCGAATGTGTTCATCGGTGATAAAACCGGAACCGATAACAACGAGCGGAATATCCGGCTGCAGTTCCGTTATGTTTTCTTCATTCACTATGACGGGAATAAAATTATCATATTCCAAAAATGGCAGCACATATTGATATTCACCGGTGAGAATATTCGGAAAGGTTAAAATATAAATTCGCCGTTTTTCAGAAACGCTTTCACTGTCTTGAATCAATGCAAGGATATTATTTGCAATTGTGTATTCTAAATTTTGTACATCGAAAAGATACGGAAGAATTTTTGTCATGCCGTGATATTCAATTATCAATGCGGAATACAAATTAATTATTTTTTTTTCATCACGCGATGAGCTTGCAATTTGTTCCGGAAATATGTTTAAATTTTGCAGAGCCGTTTCGGTTAGGGTGTTTAAGTTTACGATTGCAAAATTGCAATTATTCAGTGAAGCGTATTGCGGCAGCATTTCTTCAAGGTACGTTATTGACGGAAAATATTTTTTGATGTTGTCGGAACGAATCCATGTGAGCGTCACGTTTTCCGTTAAACTGGCAAAAAGCGTTTTTGTATCATTGGTTACGGTGTACAATTTTTCTTTGGAAAAATCAAAACGGAAAAAATTTTTACTTGAAATAAAAATTAAAAGCAGCACAATAATGCCGTATAATAAAAATTGAAATTTAAATTCCCGCTTCATGCGTTTGACCTTCGTAATTTTAAACTAAAAATATTGCAGGTAATTCCAAAAAGAATTAACGCTCCGTAAAAAATATAATCGCTCATATTAAAAATTCCGAGCGCAGCATTTTGAAAATGATAATGAAAAGAAAGTGTTTCAATAATTTTTTCGAGGAATCTCGGTACTTTAAAAATGCGTACGATAAAATGCACGAGAGAAAAAAACGCAATGGTTAAAAAGCTAAAAATAAAAGCGACCGCACTTTCCGATGAAAACGAACTTAACGCAAGCGAAATTGCAATGCATGAAACGCCAAAAATAAAAACGCTGAAGTATGAAAAGAAAAAAGCTGCTCCTTCAAAAAACACTAAACCGGAAACTGAAATCGGAACGAAAAGTGATGTTGTCAGTTGAATAAAAAACGCAATGGAACAAGCCGCAAATTTTGTCAACACGAGGGTGCGTTCCGGAACGGGAAATAAAAAAAGCAATTTGCACGTTTCCGTTTTATATTCGTCCGTCCACATTCCGATGGTCAGTGTCGGAATTACCGTAATGAACACAAAGGGAAAAAGTGAAAAAAAATAGCTGAAACTCGACAACTGCATGTCAAACCAAACAGGCAGCCCTAAAAACAAAAACGACAGGGCAAGATGAAAAAAAAGAAAACTCAGCCAAAACGCAAAAGAATGCAGCAAGGCCGTTAATTCTTTTTTTAAAAGTACTGCAAAAATATTTTTACTCAAATTTTCTCCGTTGTTATATACCGTTTTATATTTGCACATTATAGGTGATATTTTTATGAAAGTCAATTATTGAAATGCCTACATCTCTTCTTAACTTTTGCTTGTGTATTGCTATACTCTCAACTCAATAATGACATTGTCGTTAATAATGTCTGAGGCAATATATGCAAAAAATTCTATTGTTTGTCGGTTTTATCGTAATGGTAGTAACTTTATCAACAGCGTGTAAAAAGAAACAGACGAGTATTTATGCCGTTTTTGAACCGCAGAAAGCGGCAAAATTTCATATTGGAGTGATGACAGGGACTGTTACCGTATGTTTTTTTGTACAAACATTTCTCAAACGGAGTCGCTCATCAAGCAAGTTCTAGAATATGGCGGCATTTTTATCCATGCGAGTTTACCATCGCCGTTGGTCGGTTATCCGGGAGCCTTAGGAAAACACTGATTAATTCAATCAAGAATTAATCAGTGTCAAACTTTTATCGGCGTCTCCCTAAGCAAGCACTCTTTTCGCTTTTTTGCAAGCTATGCTCACTTTAGTTTTCCGCTTCAATTTTTTCTGTATACTTTTTTTCTTGGTTGGATACAATGAGTGTACAAACCACATCGCCGGTAACATTGATGCAAGTTCGTCCCATATCAAGAATTGCATCGATACCTAAAATCATTGCGTACGCCGCCGCAACCGATGAACCTTCCGTCAATTTTAATCCGGCAGAATCCAAAACCATCAAAAGCATAATCGGGCCTGATCCCGGAACGCCTGCCGTTCCTATCGCGGCGAGCGTTGCGGTAACGACCGCCATAATTTGCTGACTCAGCGAAAGCGGTGAACCGATTGCATATCCGATAAACATTGCACAAACGCCCAAATAAATAGCGGTTCCGTTCATGTTGATAGTCGCCCCGAGCGGCAGCGTAAATGCCGAAATACTGCGCGGTATTTGGAGCTTTTCTTCGCTCACGCGCATGGTAATAGGCAATGTTCCCGAAGAAGAACGGGTAACAAAAGCGGTTACCATGATTTCGTTAATCTTTTTGAAAAACTGTATCGGGTTTATTTTTGAAATTGCTAAAATACTGCCGTAGCACACGACGAGTTGCGTAATAAATCCGAGATAAATACAAACGGTAACCATCAACAGAGCGCCAATTGCTTTCGGTCCCTGTTGAGCAAACACAATGGAAATTAACGCAAAAACACCGATAGGCGCATACTGCATAATGCCGTTTACGATTTTATACATTGCTTCCGCCGAACCGTTTGCTGCAAGGAAAACGGTATCGCCGCTTTTCCGAACCATTTCATTTTCTGATGCGCGAATGTATGAAACGGCAAAACCGAAAAACATAGCAAAAAAAATAATCGGAAGCATATCGCCGTTTGTCATCGCGGCAATAGGATTTGTCGGAATCATTTGGAGAAGTACTTGCTTTAAAGACGGAGCTTCTTTGACTGCCGTTTTTACCGCTTCGGATCCGACGACTTCAAAGCCGTATCCCGGTTTCAAAATATTTGCGAACAAAAGACCTATCACAACGGCGAGCGCACTGGTGAATAAATAGAAAAGAATAATTTTCACACCGATTCGTCCCAGTTTCGCCGGTTCAATACTTGCCGAACCGCAAATAATAGAAAAAAGTACAACGGGGACAACAATCATTTTAAGCAAGCGAATAAAGACATCTCCGAAAAATTGAACATAGTTGACGTACGTGTCAACGGCATTTGGGAAAAATCCTAAAATAATACCTGCAACCGTTCCCAAAACGAGTGCAATTAAAATCCGTTTGATTAAATTGACTTTTAAATATGCGTTGAATAATTTTTTCATAGCACATAATCTCCTTAATGCCTCTAATCATATAATTTTTTTGTCGTAATATCAAGTTGATAAGTTTTTAAAAACAATCTATAATTTAAGATAATACTGCTTTGTTAAGAAAACACTGATTAAAGGCTTGATGCCGTTTAACAGTGTTTATTGTTTCTCAATGTTCAGTATAACAAGGTAGAATTCTGGACGTTTAACTTCG
>CALDWC010000003.1 GCA_937923945.1 uncultured Treponema sp. | reverse complement strand
GAAGTTTTTAAATCGCTCGGGCTTTTGTTTAAAGGCATTAATTTTAAATCTGCACTTGCGGGACCTTTGAGTATCAGCAATATGCTCGGTGAGAGTGCAAAAGAAGGTTTTTCCGCCGGCTTCGGACAAGGCGTTTACAACATTGCAAGTTTTGCCGCCTTTATTTGCGTGTCACTTTTTATTATGAACCTCTTGCCGATTCCGGTTTTGGACGGCGGTATTATTTTTATTGCACTCGTTGAAAGCGTCGCTCGCCGTACACTTCGTCCGAAAACTTTGTATTATATCCAAATCGCCGGTGCGATTGTTATTTTTGCGTTGGCAGGATTTGCACTGTGGGCGGATATCAACAGAATTTTTTTACATTGAGCACATTTTTAAAAATCGGTTTTTACGGTAAAGCACCTTGCAAAAAAGAGTAAAAGCGGGTACAGTTATGGCGGCTTTTAAAACTCGGAATTGTGAAAGCTTTTAGCGGTTTTTGTATTTTTGGTTGTGTAACGGTATGAAAGGTAAAGAAATAATTTTTATCATAAGTGTATTTTTGTTTTTAATCGGCGCGTCGCTTTTAGTGTTTTTAAAATTGGACAATCATTCGGAAGTTGCACAGCTTTCGGAAAAAGATGTGTTGAATGTGTTGTTTGTGATTGACGATGACGGAAAAGCAATTTCAACGAATCTCATTTCATATTATACCAGCAATAATCGCGGTTCGATTATTGATATTCCGGCGAACACGGGTTTGATTTTACAATCGTTGGGACGCACGGACGGTATCGGAGCCGTGTACCGTGAAAAGGGGTTAGCGGCGTACACGAAAGAAATTGAAAAATTTTTAAGTCTTGAAATTCCGTTTCAGGTAAAGATTGATTTAAAAGATTTTGCATATTTTATCGACATGCTCGGAGGTATTTCCGTATTTATACCAAACAGTGTCGAAGTGAAAACCGAAACGGCATGGTGCCTTTTACCGTCCGGTTTTGTAAAACTTGACGGAGAAAAAATACTCCAGTATGTAACTTACACGGAAGACGGCGAAGATGCGACAGCAGTGGCGTTACGGAAACAAAACGCCGTCCTCGCATTTTTGCGGAGCTGCAATGAAAATGCTCATACTTTTTTTTCCGATGAATTTTTTAAGACGGCTGAAAAAAACTTTTTAAGTAATCTGAAAGGAAAAAAACTGAAAAGCTTATTGGAACAAATTTCAAAAATGGATACGGAGCGCGTTGTGCCGCAGCGTGTTACCGGTTCCTTAAAAACGACTGCCGACAACAAAGAGCTGTTGTTTCCGGTCAATGACGGTATGCAAATTAAAGAAGTGGTAAAGCAAACTCTTTCTTCGCTCGCATCGGAAGAAGGTGTTGTTCTGGAACGAGTGTATGTATTGCAAATTTTGAATGCAACCGAAAAAAACGGACTTGCAAAAAACACGGCGGAAATTTTTCAAAGCTTCGGTTACGATGTTGCCGCTGTTGATAATGCAAAAGAATTACGCGGTAAAACCATTGTGATTGACCGCATCGGAAATCCTGCGGTTGCTAAAGTAATTGCAGATGTCATCGCGTGTGAAAATATTTTATCGCCGGAAAAAACGGAAGAGTTTACCGGAACGGAAAGCGCCGTCGACTTTACGGTTATTTTAGGGGCGGATTTCAACGGAACGCGTGTTATCAATCGAAAATAAGTTTCCGGTGAAAAATTATAGAAAAATAGTTTATATAAGGAATGGATATGGAGTTACGTGAAAAAGTAATTGAACTTGCAAAAACGCTGCAGGATTATAAAGCGGTGGATGTAACCGTTTTGGATTTAACGAAAAAAAATACGTTTACGGATTATTTTATTATTGCAACGGCGACAAGTGCAACGCATGCCGGAGGCTTGGAAAAACAGGGCAGTGATAAAGCGATTTCGTTGGATTTATCTCAGATTAAAAAAACACAAAAGATTTCCGACGGCGATGAATGGAAATTGATTGATCTCGGCGATGTTGTGATACACATTATGAGTGAAGTCGCAAGAAAATTTTATGATTTGGAAAAATCGTGGTACGATGCAGACGTTATTTTTAAAAGCGAATCGTAATTTAAAAGTTCTCATTTTGAAATAAATAATTTAACACGAATATGAACATCAATGAATATGCCCTCGATGACGACATCGCGGCTATCGCGACAGCACTTGCACCTGCGGCGATTTCCATCGTACGCACTTCCGGAAAGCATGCGATTGAAAAATTCGCGGCAATTTTTTCCCGTCCGAAAAAACTATTGGAAAGTGCGGGAAACGAAATCATACACGGGTGGCTCGTCGAAAACGGTAAAAAATTGGATGAAGTTGTGTTGTGTGTGTATCGTTCGCCGAAAAGTTTTACCGGTGAACACTGTGTTGAAATAATGTGCCACGGCGGCGTGAGTATAACGCTTGCGGTGTTACAGCTTTTGCTGCGTTCCGGATTCCGACAAGCGCGGGCAGGGGAGTTTACGTTCCGCAGTTTTATCGCAGGAAAGAGCGATTTAACGAAAGCGGAAGCGGTCAAAGAAATCATTGATGCGAAAACGGCAAAAGCCGCCGAACAAGCCGCACGCCGATTATCGGGAGCCTTGTATCAAAAGCTGGAAAATGCAAAACGAGTTATCCTCGCCGCAATTGCGGAACTTGAAGTAAAAATCGAATATCCGGAAGATGACGGCAGTGACGAAGAAATCGGCTCACACGCGGAAAAAATTACGGAAGCGGATGAGATATTAAAAAGTGTAATCAAAGATTGGGCTGTACAAAAAATTTTTAACGACGGTGCGAAAGTTGTTTTGGCGGGGCAACCGAACTCCGGAAAGTCGCGACTTTTTAATGCGATTATCAATGAAGAGCGAGCGATTGTTTCCGACATTGCGGGAACGACGCGCGACTGGCTGGAAACCGATTGCAGCTTTCACGGCTTACCGGTAAAGCTGTATGACACGGCCGGTTTGCGTTTTACCGATGAGCATATTGAAAAAATCGGCATCGATAAAACAAAATATTTGAGTGAGCAAGCCGATTTGATTTGGTATTTGGTTGACGGTCGGAAAGTTCCCGATGCTTCCGATTATGATTTTTTGACCGGAGAAAAATATGCCGGCGTTCCGAAAATTTTAGTTTTCACCAAACAGGATTTATTCGCAAAAGATGCGGCGGTAACGAATTTTGCGGAAAAATTTTTAACCGAAAACATCATTGCGGATGCGGCGATTATTTCTGCCGCAACCCGGTACGGCATTGAATCATTGATTGAAAAAAGTTTTTCGCTTTTAGTGCGGCATGATACAAAAACGGATAATATCACGGTCGGAACGCAGCGGCAAAAAACGGCAGTGGAACAGGCTTCCGGTTTTTTGGAGCATGCGCTGCACAGTGCCGCTTTGCACATGCCGGTCGATGCGGTGGTGCTTGATTTGGAAGAAGCCTTGCATTTCATCGGCGAAATCACCGGCGAGTTGAAAAGCGATGATATCCTCGGTGAAATTTTTACCAACTTTTGTGTAGGAAAATAACCGATTGAAATTAATTTTGCAGCACCGACAGCGGATTTATCAATTTTCCGTTTTTGTAAATTGAAAGATGCAAATGCGGTCCGGTGCTGCGTCCGGTACTTCCGATTGCGGCGATCCGACTTCCTTGCGATACGAGACTTCCCCGCTTCACATATACCCTCGATAAATGACCGTACAAACTTTGGTATCCGCCATCGTGTACGACGATAATGTAGTTGCCGAAAACACTGCTATAGCCGACTTCGCTGACGCGTCCGTCCATAATGCACTTTACCGGTGTTCCCATTCTATTCGCTAAATCAATGCCGCTGTGAAAACTCCGTAAACCGGTAAACGGATCACGCCGGTACCCGAACGGCGATGTGAGCCGCCCCTGCACGGGATAGATAAAAAGTTCACCGAGCGCTTTTTTTAACTCAAAGCTTGAAAGTGTCCCGCCGGGAATAAATACGGTGTCCCCGACGTTGATAATTTCACTTTTTAAATCGTTTGCATCAACAAGGTTGTTTAAAGTTAAACCGTAGCGCTGCGCAATTTCTGCGAGCGTTTCACCGCGGCGGACTTTATGGAAGACGCCGTCCATCGAAGGGATCTTCAACGTGTCGCCTACTTTCAGACGTTTGACATTGGAAATATCATTCAAAGCAATCAGCGTACCGATTGAATGTAATCCGAATTTATAGGCAACGCCGCTGATTGTGTCCCCCGCTTGGATTGTATAGGTTTTAAAACTTACTTCGGTTAAAAAATCTCCGGAGTCAGCGAGCAGCTTTGAGGCAGATATATTTTCTTCTACCCGCGGAAACAAATATTCCTGTAGCGCCGATTGCGAATCCGAAAGCGTATAAAGTTCAAAACTGCGTATCTTTGTTTTTAAGCCGAGTGAAAAATAAATGAGAAAACCGGCGACTCCTATCATACAAATAGACAGCAATGCAAGTACAAAATTAGGTAACGAGTGGCTCCTTTATTACCTTGTTATTCTTTTCTTAAAAAGGAAGTGCGAAATTATAGGCAAAATTTGATCGAAGAGGAAAATCAGCGTTTTTACCGGTATGCTCTTTTTCCCGTTTTTTTTTGTTTTCAGTGTCACCGTATTGTACATAAGAGATAATTTGCATACTCTGTATATCGGCATACGAAAAAAGTTTTTTAGTTTTAAAAATCTGAGATGCGTTCGGTTGAAAGATAGATAGTATTTTTCTTTATGCCAAACGCCTTTACCAAGCATTTTCGCTTGAACGTTTATATTTAATCCTACCTTTCGACAAAAGATTTCAAAAAATGCGCGAATGTGTATTTTAGAAGATTTTATTTTATTTTCATAAAAGTGAAAAAACACGTCCGCAGTGACCATTTTTCAGTAACTTTTCCCTCAAAACTTGGTAAATTTTTAAAATTTCTCGGCAAATATTTTAAAATATTTGGTAAATTTTCGGTGAAAAAATCCGGTAAAAATCAGTTGAATGCGAACGGCTGCTATCTCTCAGTTTTGTAAAATTTTCAAAATTTTTTAACTTTTATCTCCGGTTGTATAAAAAATAAATATTTCGCACTATATTTAGATTGAAAGGAAATCGGAGCCGGTTTTGTGTCGGTTTTTATTTATTAAAAATAGTTAAGGAAACGCTGATTAAAGGCTTGACGATGTTTACCGGCAACTTTGCGAAGCAAAGTTTTTTGCAAAAGCAAAGTATATCCATCATTGTTTTTCAATGTTCAGTATAAGTGGCTCTGGACATTTTTGAAAAATTCATATAATTGTACGTAAAATTTTTCAAAACTCGACGGGCATCTCTAAAAATCTAACCAAGATTTTAGAGATGCCCTCAATTCTCTATTGAATTAATCAGTGCCTTCTTAAGGAGAAAATCGATGGCAAGGCAAAAGCCCGCTCCAAATCGCCTCAAAAAAAATAAAAACCGCATTGACAAAATTTTTGTTTTATTGTAACGTACGTTTCTATGATTACAGTAAGTGATTTAAGTTTGAAATTTTCCAATCAGCCTCTTTTTAAAGATGTAAACCTAAAATTTACCGACGGAAACTGTTACGGTATTATCGGCGCGAACGGCGCGGGCAAATCGACGTTTTTGAAAGTTATTTCCGGCGAGCTTGAACACGATTCGGGCGAGTTGATTGTGAGCGAAGGAGAGCGCATTGCCGTTTTAAGCCAAGACCACTTTAAGTTTGAAACTTATTCGGTAAAAGATACCGTTTTTATGGGCAACCCGAAACTCTACACCGTAATGAAAGAACGCGAAGCGATTTATGCGAAGCCCGACTTTTCTGAAGAAGACGGTATTCGGGCGAGTGAGCTGGAAGCGGAATTTTCCGAGCTTGGCGGCTGGGAAGCCGAAAACGAAATTGAACAAATGCTGTCGGGGCTTGGTTTGAGTGAACAGTTTCATAATAGCATGATGAGTGAACTTGACGAAAGTCAAAAGGTACGTGTCCTTTTAGCGCAAGCTCTTTTTGGAACACCCGATATTTTACTGTTGGACGAACCGACCAACGGTTTGGATTTGGAATCAATCGCGTGGCTCGAAGAATTTTTAATTAATTTTCCCAACATTGTGATCGTTGTTTCGCATGACCGCCACTTTCTCAACAGTGTTTGCACGCATATTTGCGACATTGACTACGGCAAAATCCGCATGTACACCGGTAACTATGATTTTTGGTACCAGATGAGTCAGATCATGCAACGGCAAGCAAAAGACAACCAAAAAAAGCGTGAAGAAAAAATGAAAGACTTACGGGAATTTATTTTGCGCTTTGCTTCGAACGCGTCAAAAAGCCGTCAGGCAACCAGCCGTAAAAAAGTATACGATAAACTGGCGCTTGAAGAAATTGAAGTTACTTCACGGAAGTTTCCCTACGTCAACTTTAAGCCCGCCCGAGAAATCGGCAACAACGTATTGCGCGTTGAAAAACTGAATGCGGAAAGTTCCGGTGATGAAAAATTAACGCTTTTGAAAGATTTCAGTTTGCAGGTAAACCGCACCGACAAAATCGCCTTTGTCGGGCAGCAGCACAATTCTAAATCCGCTTTTTTCGATATTATCGCCGGCACCGTTAAAGCGGCTTCGGGCGATTACTACTGGGGACAAACCGTCAAAGTGTCTTACCTCCCGAAAAATAATGCCGAATTTTTTAAAAGCTCGCTTTCGATCGTTGACTGGCTCAAGCAATTTTCCGAAGATCAGGACGAAACGTACATCCGCTCGTTTTTGGGGCGAATGCTTTTTTCAGGCGATGATGCTTTAAAGCCGGTGAATGTCCTTTCAGGCGGCGAAAAAGTCCGTTGCATGCTTTCAAAAATTATGCTTGAAGGTGCGAATGTTCTGATTTTGGACGAGCCGACAAACCACCTCGACCTTGAAGCGATCACCAGTCTCAACGATGCGCTTATTCAGTTTCCGGGGGTTCTGCTTTTTAACTCGCATGACCACGAATTTATTTCATCTATTGCGAATCGCATCGTGGAAATTACGCCGACAGGACTTATCGACCGCATGATGCCTTTTGACGAATACATCAAAGACGAAACAATCAAAGAATTGCGCAAAACGCAGTACGGCAATGCGGATTTGAAAATTACCTTGTAAGCACTTGTGTGCGCAACGTATCCTGCTTGATAATTCCATACACCGAAATCAATTTTCCGTGTATCAAAGTTTTGTCGCCGTTACGCTACAGAATTTATTACACGGAAAAAGTTTTATTGAAAAAACTCGGATTCAAATACTTGCTCAAGCTCCCGTTCCGAGTACCGTTTCGAGTTTGTAAAGTTTTCGCGTACCGTTTCACTACTTTCTTTGTCCAACATGAGACTTTTATCATCGTGCAGATACGTAACAAAATCCTCAAAAATCGAAAGCGGAAGCCAAGGAAACGCAATTTCAAAAATATTAAACCATTCCGAATACTGCACGGAATTTTCAGGCGAAAGAATAACGCCCTGCTCTTTGAGCCTTGTTCGTTTTTCCGGTGCAATCGTAAACACTTTTTGATTCAAAAGCTCGCAGTATTCTTCCGATGAAAAAAGCGCCCCCGTTTCGCGAATCAGGGCGGTTTTATGTACCGATGAAATATCAGCCAAAATAGAAGCGGTAACCATATTCATACCTTCGGAACGTACATAAAACAAATTTTTATTATCTTCTTCCGCCATACTAATTGTTTTTTTTAAATCTCCTTTTTCTAAAAGGGGGCGTAAAATTTCTCCGTTATCCAAAGCCAACTCCTATTTTATTTTACTAAACTCGCAAAAAAAAATCTAGCTGTATTTTTTTAATTCCGGATTACATGCGTCCGCTTGCTTTTTTGTGAAAAATATTTTATACTTTCGTCATGGCTTCTTACATTTTAAGTCCGTCCGTTTTAAGTGCCGATTTTTCCTGTCTTGACCGAGAAATAGAATTTGCGAAAAAAAACGGAGCGGAATGGTTGCATTTCGATGTGATGGACGGACATTTTGTGCCTAATTTAACTTTCGGGGCGCCGGTGATTGCGTCATTGCGGAGTATAACGGATTTAGTTTTTGATGTGCATCTTATGGTTAAGAATCCGCTCCAATTTGTCGATGATTTAAAAAAAGCCGGAGCTGATTTTTTTACGTTCCATGTGGAAACAGAACCTCATGCGGATAAATTGATTTCGGAAATTCACGATGCGGGAATGAAAGCGGGAATCACGTTGGTTCCATCGACTCCCGTTTCGGCAATTGCGCAAATTCTGCCGCTCGTTGATTTGGTGTTGGTGATGTCGGTTAATCCGGGATTTTCCGGACAGAAGTTTATTCCCTACTGCCTGGATAAAATCAGCGAAATTGCTGCAATTCGCCGTGAACGTCATTTGAGTTTTAAGCTTTCCGTTGACGGCGGTGTCAACTCGCAAAACATACAGTCCGTCATTGATGCAGGTTGCGATGTTGCGGTTTCAGGCTCCGCATTTTTTTCAGGAGATTTGCGTATATGAGCAATTACAAAAAAAGCATCTTTGTTCTTTTGTGTACTTTAACCGGTTTCGCATTTTGTACCGACTCAAACCTTGCCGCCGGTATTGCGCGGTACTCAAAAGGAGATTTTTCTTCCGGTATTTTATACTTTCAAAAAGCGCTCGACGCTTCCGGCGGTCAAAACGAAGAAGCGCAATATTGGCTTACGATGGCACTTGCTTCCGACAAAAAATATAAAAACGCCCTCATTGAAGCAAAGCGGTTTTTAGCCGTTTATCCAAAAAGTAAAAAAACACCCGATATGCTCTATCAAAAAGGGCGACTGGAATGTGCAAGCGGAAATTATGATGACGCAATTTCTACCCTTTACGATTTTATAAAACAATACCCGAATGATAAAGCGGTGTCATCGGCATATTTTTGGATCGGAGAATCACTGTATAATACGTCCCGTTTCGACGAAGCGCGTACGATATTTTCGGTGGTGCTTTTGGATTATCCCGATTCGGCAAAAATTGAAGCGACCAAATACAAGTTGGCGCTTATTGACCAAGCGGCGACCCAATCCGAGCTGTTGCGGCTTTTAAAACTCAGCAATGATGAAACGCTTCGGTTGTCGCAAGAAGGTGAAAAGCTCAAAGCGGAACTTACTCAAACACAAAATCAATTGCAAAACGCCGGTGCAAATAAGGGCGATAGTAAACGGGTTGCGGAACTGGAACAATACCTCATTGATGAAAGGCGTAAAAATGCGGAACTCTATGACAAGATTACCCTCCTGCAAATGAAAAACGATGAGCTTAACACGATGATTGCAAATTTTGCAAATGCAACGTACTTGGATACGCCGGCTCCGCCGTCTGACGTTGTGGTAACTAAACCGGATGAACCGAAAATCGTTGAGTCGCTCCCCCCCATTGAAGTTCCCCAAGGTCCGACCGAAGAAGAATTAAAGCGGCGTGCGGCATTGGAGGAGCTTTTGCAAAAAGCGGGACGGCTCAAGACGATGTATGACGAAGTCCTCAACGAAGAAGAAGGAGCGTAAAATGGAACGAAGCAAACGTATTTTTTTCAGTAGTCTATTTATTCTTTTATCATTTTCCGTATATGCGGCGGGAAAAATCGAAAAATCGGAAATCAGCGCCGGAAATTTAAAACTGGTGTTTTATCCGCAATCCGGCAGTTTTTGCCTGTACCGCCTTTCCGAAATCGGCAAAGATAACTGGGAGCCGCTCTATGATGATCGCGCCCTTGCAAGCACGAACAGTTACCGCCTTTTAGTCGGCAACAAAGAATATACTGCAAAGCGAAAACTCGGAAAGCGTTTAACCGTTGAAAATAACGGCAGTCAAATTTCAGTAACATATCCGCTCACAAAAGATATTGCGCTCAATCAGCGGTTTTATTTTTCAACGGAAAAATACGAAACGAGCGCCCGCGTTTTATGTATCGAGACAAGTTTTGAAAACACAACCGGCGCTTCCGTTGATGTTGCCCTTAAAGCAATTTTTGACACCAATCTCGGTGAAAGACAGCGTTTTTCTCTTTATACCGATACGCAGTCGATCATGGCGGAAACGCATATCGATGTTGCCGCATCAAAAGCAAATTTTATCGCAAGTGCAAATTCACTTTCCGCGTGTGTTTTTTTTATTCGACAGGCAAAACAGGATCCTCCGAAAGAAATCTTTGTCGCAAATTGGGATTATTTGCAAAGTATGAAGTGGATACCGAACAGTGTTGAAGGTCGGTCATTTTCAACAAAGTATTACAACAATGATTCGGCGATTATGTTTTTGTGGGAGTCGAAACGCCTCGATCGCAATGAAAAATATGTGGTGACAAATTGTATCGGGTATTATGATTTTTTGAAGCGTGATATTCCGCAAGAAGCGGTAGAACAGCATTTACAAGTATTGCCGGAAAAACAGCGGAAAAACTATGATGATATTCAAAAACTTTTGCTGCAAATTGAAACGGTCAAAAATAATCCGGATCAATATTCCGATGAAGAAATTACAAAATTAACCGAACAGGTTGATAAAGCACTACTTGAAATCCAAGAGTAAACTTTTTATAATATAAAAATACTCATGGTTTAATAAGTAAGGAATGTTGGATTAAAATGGCTTTATCGGTTTTGGATCAGGCAAAAAAATTATTTGCAAAGAAAAAGTATTCCGAGGTGATTACTCTCCTGCAGCCGCATATCTTCCAATATAAGGAATCTTTTGATTTTCATCTTTATTTGGGGTTGAGTTTTCTGTGGACGGGAGAGATTTCCCTTGCCTTGGATTATTTTTCCGGTGCCGGAAAAATTCGCGCAACCGATCCGACGCTCCTTTCCGCCCAGGCTGTTATTTTATTGCGGCGCGGTGATACCGGTAATGCCATTAATTATTACCTTCAAGCCCTTCAGTATGATCCGGTTTATAAACCGGCGAAAGAAGGGCTTGACTTTTTACGGAAGCACAATACACCGGAAGAGTTGGCGGATTTTATTCAATCGGGCGATATTTTCAAATTGTACCCGGATCCGACTGCCGACCATAAAAAAAACAACATTCTGCTATTTGTATTTATCGGTATTTTTGCACTGACCAGTGTGATTTTATTTATTCCTTTCGCGGCGAAACGTATTCCAAGCAGTACGGCAAAGCGGAAAGATCTTTCAGAATTGGCTCTTGAAAGCACCGATAAACGGAAGGCTGTCGATTTCCAAGGAAGTTTTTCGCTTGATTTAACGAAAGACGAAGTAATTGATGCGTACAACAAAGCTCAAAAATATTTTCAAGGCTACCGTGACAATAAAGCACAGTATGAAATCAACCGGATTTTGCAGTCAAATGCGTCATCGACGATAAAACACAAAGCACGCATTTTAATGGAATATCTTGAACAACCGGACTTTGATTCGATTACCGATTCTTTTGATTATGCAACCGTTTTAAAAGAACCGATGTTGTATGTCGGTTGTTATGTAGTGTGGGGAGGGCGACCTTCCAACATCATTACCGGAACGTACAATACGCTGTTTGATTTAATGGTCGGCTATGAAAATAAAACAAAACTGGAAGGCATTGTCCCCGTTACCTGCCACTTTGTGACTGAAATTGACCTTGAAAAACCGATTGAAGTACTCGGCAAAATGGAATTGAAAAACGGGAACATCTGTCTCATCGGTATCAGCATTTATCAAAGCGGGAAACCTTTGAGGATTAAATAGACTACTCCTCAAGCGAATCGTAAAAGCCGTTGATTATCGTATCGATGTATTCTTTTCGGACAATGGCACTATACCAGTCGGCGGGAAGTTCTTCTTTGCGGCTGTACAAAAGTCCTGCAATGTTCCCGGCAACGGCACCGACCGTATCGGTGTCCTCTCCGAGATTCACCGCCGTTATAATCACTTCCTTAAAACTACTGCTTTGGAAACAAGTCCAAAGAGCGGCTTCCAACGTGTGAACCACATAACCGGATGAGTTCACCGTGTCAATAGTGGCGTTTTTAATTTCACCGGAAAAAATTCTGCGGTACTGTTTAAATTCCGCTTCGTATTCCGTTCCGCGCAATCGGGTTTGGCAGGTATCGGATGCCTTTTGAACGGCTACCTCCAACGTATCGCCTTTTAAAATATTCCGCAGCACTTCAATAAAAATAATGCAGGCGAGAACCGAACGGGGATGCTTATGGGTGATTTCCGAATATTCCTTGACGGTTTGTACTCGCACCGAAAAATCGTTTTCATTGCGCAGGATAAATACGAGTGGGGCTATCCGCATGAGCGAGCCGTTACCGTTTGTGCGCTCGTCAATGTCTCCACAATATTGCGGAGAAACGCCGAGCTTGTGGCGGAGAATTGCATTTCGCGTCGTGTTTCCAATATCAAATGCAATCCCATGCGGCGTATACGCTCCCTTTTCAAACCAGTTCATGAACTTGTCGAGAAGCTCGTTTAACGAACCGCCTTCGGTGAGGTTATCCAACAAGCAAAGAGTCATGGAACTGTCATCCGACCAAGTTCCGACCGGTTGGTTATACGAACCGTTACCCGTCATCGTTTCAGCGCGGAATGTTCCCCGCTCTAAAAATTCATAGGGGACGCCGAACGCGTCTCCGATAATGCCGCCGTAAATGCACATGGACAACGCTCGGTACAGCGGTGTTTTTTCACGTTCCATATTTTCTCCAAAAAAATGTTATACAATCATATTCGGCAAGAGGCGCCGATTTTATCCAATACCCATAAGGAAACGCTGATTAAAGGCGTGACGCCGTTTAACAGCGTTTCCTAATTGTTTCTCAATGTTCAGTATAATAATGTAGATTCTGAACATTTACGAAACAATAGATTTTAAATGTGGGCACTGATTAATTCTCGATTGAATTAATCAGTGCCTTCATAATGCCGACGCGTTTATTAAAAATCGAATAAATCGTCCGAAGCGTCATCATAGATGGATATACCCGGAAGACGCGGGATAGTCGGTGCAGCAGGGGAAGAGATTCGGGGAGCGTCCGGTGCCATCGGTCCTTGTATTTTGTATTTATCAAGCACCATGCCGTTGTCAAATTCTCCGACATAACCTCCCGACATATTATGAACATGCGAGCCGTCCAGTTGTCCGATTGACCTGCCGTTCATATCAAAAATACGATCGTCTTTTACCACACCGATCGGTGTCCCGTCTTTACGATACAGATAGTCCATACTATTTTCTCCTTCGCGGAATAGTATACTCGATTATAAAAAAAATATAAAGGCAAAAGGAAACGCTGATTAAAGGCTTGACGCCGTTTAACAGCGTTTCCTTATTG
>CALDWC010000002.1 GCA_937923945.1 uncultured Treponema sp. | reverse complement strand
AATTTTCTCCGTCGGCTGAATTAATCGCAAAAAAGAAAGCCGAGAACGAGTTCTTAGGTAAGCACATGGTTCCTGACGGCTATGCGGGAGCGTATCTTACTCCGGAACAAATGCAACCGCAATATTTTGAACAGCAAATGTTTACCACTGATAAGGGATTTGGAGAAAACTTTGGAAGCCATGCATGTTTTGCGACCAGTATTCTGAATGAGTTATCCGAAGAGTATACAAAATCTACCGGTAAGCAGTTAACGGATGATGACGCGGTAATGATGATGAAATATGCAGTTGAAAGTGGTGGCGTGTTGGATACTAAAAGTCATTGGGCTTATGTTAAAGATCCTGAAAAGGCGGCAAATGGAATGTGGAAAGTAACTGGTTTATGCGGTAATTGGACGTATGAAAAGGTTGACAATTATGTCCCCGATGCAAAGCACGCCGTTTATGGGGTTGGTCATTCTGAAGTTAAGCATTTTGTCAATAGTACGGGAATATATATGGATGAAAATAAGTATGAGATTTTTGATGTTTGGGATGGTCAAAAAAAAATTATTAAAAATAAAATAGACGGTTATGATAACAGAAAAATTCTTACAACCCGTTTGTTTACCTTTGAGCCGGTTAAGCAGATAGAGAACAAGAAACGTTCTACCGTCTATATACAGGACGTCTCTAACAACTTGAAATAATAAAAGTTTTAGAGCTACCATGGACTTATTTATGTACTTACTGTGTTTTAGTGACTAAAATCACAGTAAGTATATTACAACTACGTAAAATATTATTAATAGGATAATTTTATGAAACACATTTTGAGAAAACTCGGATTTTTACTTTTAACGGGTGCGCTTTTATTCGGCTGCGATGGTAAAAAACAAAATAAATCGACGGTAAAAAACACGAAAGCGCAAATCACCGTTACAGAAACGGCACCGGCAGAGACCGTTAAGTCAGATACATCTAAAATTACAGATGTGCAAGCTACTCCGGATAAAACCGTTGAACAGGATACACCAGAAGTTCCGGATAAACCGATCGTGCTGCAAGAAGTAAACACTGATGATATTCTTAAGCAGCTGCAAGTGCAATCAGCGTCTTTTGAGCTTTATGCAACGGCAGAAGCTTGCGTTTTGTATGAAGATGCCGGCACGAAGTCAAAACAAATTATAACGTTACCGGAAAACACGGTTGTCAAGATTATAGGAGAAGATGAACAAAAAAAAGGCAAATGGAAACAAGTTGAAACCTTCGATAATAAAATCGGCTGGAGCCTTGCGAATTCATTAAAGCCGATTGAAACGACTGCAAAAGCAATTGCGCTTGAAATAATGGATCGGAAAGCGGGAGCTTATCCTACAAGGACGGATTATAGAGATGTTTCCTTTGATTCTACGAATATTTCCGAAGAAATTGAAAAAAAACAAGGCCTCTATATCCAGCAAAATGGGAGAAATTTTCAAGGGAAAGGTCATGCACCCGAAATATTAAAACTTGCAGTTGAAGATAATCGGGTATTTGTAAGTGAAATTAATATTGTTGACGGGAAAGTTTTGGAGTTCAATAAAATTGAATTTATTGGTTATGGCACCTCCTATTCCCATGACAAGTCTTCCATTAAAAGCTATAACGGTAATATTGTCATATTTTATTTGGAACACACGATGGCAGGTTATTGGGAAGATGATTGGGATTATAAGGACGCCTATACCTTTGCCGCGCCGCCCAATGATTTTTTAAATCCCGCCATTTTTTCGTTAACGACCGATTATCTTAATTTATATACCGGCGACTATGATGTCGATTCCATTGAAATAATTACTGAAGAAAACATGAAAGTTGATGTTGAGAAAATCAAAAATTCAAAAATTACGATTACTTATGACGGCGAGCAAAAATGCCTTTCCTGTCCTTATAGTCAGCTATTACCCGGGTCACCGGATAAAGCTTACCCGTTTGTAGAGACATCACCGAAAGAACCTTTCTTTTGGATGTATGGAGAAAGTGTCGGCTTTGTGGAAAGAAAAGCGTGGTTTTATAACGGCGGAATAGCTTTGACGGAAGAATTGCATACTTGTGAATTCGATAATGATCACAATGTCATTGCCGACATAAATCGCAAATACACCGTTTTTTATAAAAAGATACAGTAGTATACAGTACTTATTTTTCATGCTATAATAATCCGCCGTTATAGATGAAAAAATAGGCGGATAAATTTATGTAAAACATCATCCGCCTTGCTTCTTTTGCGAGGCGGTGTGCGGTATGAAGGAATTGTGTTCTTTTTTATGGAAAAAGATGAACTGAAACGGATCGGCTTTTCTATGCTCTATTTTGATAAAATTAAAGTAATTCTTGAAAATTTAGGATTTACTTATCGTGGTGGAATTGGTTTACATACAGGTTCTGAAATAGATATCTATATAGAACCATATCGAATAAAGCGTGCAAGAGATCAACGAGAATACTAAAGTATGCAATTTGGTAAATGTTATAGGAGTAATTCATGATGACAAAATTTTTATGTATTTGTATCGGTTTGATACTGCTGACATTCAGTGTAGCCGCCCAAGTACCGAAAGGGTATTTTTATATGGCGACACCGCCGGTATATTTATATTTTTTGGAAGGTTGGAACGTACGATTACTTGATCAAACAAAAGAAGGTACGGACGAGTTTTCCAAGGATGTTAAATACAAATTGAAAAGACGGAATGGCATTGATTTTATCCGCATATACGGGAAACTTACCGATAATGCCCACGACATATTTGAAAACGGGAAAAAAGAATACGCGTTGTTATACACGCAGTTTTTTTGCATGTTTATAAACAAAAACGGAACGCTGCAAGCCGAGTATCGAAATAGCCAATGGTTATCGGAAGGTACGTTTACCAGTGAGAAATGGTTTGATACCGTCAATGCAACAAATGAAGTGAGAGAGGAAAACACAAAATATTCGGTAGAAAATATTTTCGACGGTAAAAATTTTACAAGCTGCTTTGCTATGGCAAACAACGGCATCGGTGAAAAAGTTGTATTTGACAATACGCAAAAAAAGCAACAAGATAATAGTGCATTTAATACTGACACCGATTTTGAAATGCTCATTTTAATTTCAGGCTTTGTCCATCCCGGAAAACCGCAACTCTATATGGAAAATTCAAGGCCAAAAAAGATTAAATTTACGATTCATAATCCGGTTCTGAAAAAAAACACCATCAAAATTGTTGAAGTACAAGATAGTCCGCAGCCTCAAATTATTGAATTTGATCAGCTCCTTTTAGGAAAAGTGATAACAATGGAAATTTTAGAAGTGTATCCGGGAACAAAATATTCCGATGTGTGTATCAGTAAACTGTGGGAATTTCATAATAGGAGATCAATTTTAGAGAATAAAACTATGTTTACCGATGAGGGATTTCCTACTGCTTCATGGAACTAATTACCTCGAATTGGTTATTACATTTTGTTGATTCAAGGATTTTTTTTAGAAACAGGATAAACGGAAATATTCATTGTAATGAAATAAAATTAGAGTATTAAAAAACAAAGCCGATCAACTCCGCTATGGAGCCGGTCGGCGGTGTGTTATGGGAGAAACGCTTATGAAACACATTTTCAGAAAAATCGGATTTTTAGTTTTTGTGCTTGTGCTTTTTGCATGTACCGCACAAAAAGAGAAAAAGGCAACGTCAGAGAATGCAGCAGTTGCAACGACCGAAACGAAGTCGGTTGATATAGCCGCATTGTCATTTACTGAAAAGGTACGGTACTTTTATAAAAAGAAAGACGCGGCTGCTCTTAAAGAACTTATTGAACCTTTGAAGAAAGCGGCACCGGTATTTGATAGCTTGGAAGGCACGGAAGAAGGCGACAAGTATTATGCACTTGGGAAAATTTTAAGTGACCTTTATTTCGAAAAGAACACCGAAGCTTTGCTGTTCTTTTTAAAAACCGGAGCAAGCGGTTTTATTGAAGCAGATGAACCCATTGTGCGTTCATATCTTTTTTATGCAATTGAAGCCGATGATCTTTCGACGGTGGAAACGCTCATCCAAGCCGGAGCGCAGCAAAATATCTATTCCGAATTTGGAAATGTAATAACGGATATGAATTATGCGGCAACGCACAAAGCGTATACCTGCTTGGAGCATTTTCTAAAAAACGGTGCGGATCCGAATGCAGTTACAAGAACGAGCGCAATCGGAGAACCGGGCGAGATAACAAGTACGGTATTATATGGGGCACGTAATGATGAAAGAGCGTTAAAGCTTTTATTTCAGTACGGAGCAAAAGAAGGACTTATTTATTCCTTGGCGGTACCGGAAACAAAGGACGGAAAAACCGTCACGGTACAATACAACACGTATATCGAAAAAAACGGTGATGCGTTTGAAGTATACAAAAAAACTGAAACGGAATAATCGCAATGAAAGCCGCAAAATGTTGAATGCGAGGCATTTTATGTATTCCGAAAAATATTGAATATGATGATTTTAAAAAACTTGTTGGAAACAACCCGCAATGATTAAGTTTAAACAAAATGATTATTGGAAAAACGAAGCTGCTGATGATAATTATCATGGCATTGGATATGCTCAAGGAGGCACTGATTAATTCAATCGAGAATTGAGGGCATCTCTAAACCCTTGGTTAGATTTTTAGAGATGCCCGTCGAGTTTTGAAAAATTTTACGTACAAT
>CALDWC010000001.1 GCA_937923945.1 uncultured Treponema sp. | reverse complement strand
AAACTCTGTCAGTTTAACGAGCCGCGCTATTTCAGCGGCGAAGTTAAACGTCCGGTTATTGTGGTTTTAATCTATTGTATAGATTTTGGCGGTTCAGGTGAACCACTTTTTTTCTCCCACACGGGCAATGCATTTTACAAGGTACTAAAATTCCCCGGTGGCAATATCTAAAAATAGAGAGCCTGTACGTAAAAATGGAGACTTCGTATAGCGCTTAAGAGAGGCACTGTGTAGTGCTTTACAGTGTCGCTTTATAGTGCTTTAAACTGCCACTGTACAGCCCCTTAAAGTGTCAGTGTATAGCCGGTAATACTGCCGTTTTATAGTACTTCACACTGTTGATGTATAGCGCTTACTAGTGCCACTGTATAGTGCTTAAGAGAGGCACTGTATAGCACGTATGGGCTTTGTGTTTTTTATGTTTTTTTGCAAAAAACTTTGCTTTGCAAAGTTTGCTGTTAAACGGCGTCAAGCCTTTAATCAGCGTTTTCTATAGTAAGAATAATGATGCTTTGTTTTGAAATTTTATTGCATTGAGATAAAACGCAATGTAATCGCATACCATCGGACGGCAACTAAAAAGCCCGCTTAGTGATCATAAATGGATTTTTTGAATAACTATACAAAAATTTTTTCGTTATAAGAATTGCTGCAGCGAGTTCGACACGATCCCGCTGCAACATAAAACGAGTTTATTGCTCTTCAATTGTTAAAAGCCGTGAGGCATTCTTTTTAATGTAAAATACTAATCCGGCCGCTACGATAATCGTGATAATGGCTCCAATCGGATATGAGATAGCATAGCTGTTCGGCTTACCTAAGAAGTGAGTTTCCAAGCCGAAACCGATTTTTGCATTGAGAATATATGAACTCACAATAAAAGTATAGAATATAAATGGTATCAAGGTAATAAGGTAGTTTTTTTTATGCGCACCCAAGTAGGCGCTTGCCATAGCAAGTGCAAAGACGGCAACAAGCTGGTTCATAAAACCAAAATAGCGCCATAATATACCGAAACCGCCTTTATTTACTTTGGCAAAAATTAAAATTGCAATCGCAGGGATAAAGATCGCGAGCGTGAGTTTGATACGGTTTGAAGTTTCTTTTTGGCTCATGTTAAAGCGCTCTGCAAGCATCAAGCGGATTGAACGGAACGCAGTATCTCCGGAAGTGATCGGTAAAATAATAACGCTTAAAATGGCAAGAATACCGCCGACATTGCCCAAGAAATGACGAGAAACGGCACCGACCATATTTGTTGCATTATAAAAATAGTCATTCGTACCTGCGGCAGCAACATTCATAACTCCTTCGAGTACACCGCCTGATTTGTTTGTCAATGCCATTGCACCGGCTGCCCAGCACATCGCAATAAACCCTTCTGCAATCATCATATAATAGAAAGTTGCACGACCTTCTTTTTCGTTGCTCACGGTGCGAGAAACCAAAGTCGCCTGACTACCGTGGAAGCCCGACAAAATACCGCAGGCGACCGTAATAAAGAACACCGGTATAAACTGCAAGCCCTGCGGATGTTTCGGTAATGTTGCCAATGAGAGTTCCTGAAGCCCTGCTCCTCCTGTTACAAAAAGCGTAACAAAAATACCGAAAGCGGCAATAACTAAAATTGCGCCGAAGAACGGATAGATACGACCGATAATTTTGTCAATCGGGAAAATCGCTGCGATGATGTAATACAGGAAAATAATACCGTACACAATCCAAATAACTGCGGTAGCACCTGAACTATCTTGGTTCAGTAAATCATGGACGATAAGATCTCCCGGCGTATAGGTAAAAACAACCCCGACCAAAATCATCAGGAACATCATAATAAAAAGGTAAATTGCATGTGTTGTTTTTCCCAGATATTTTTGCACCATACCGGGCATCTGCGCACCTTTATTCCTCATAGAAATCATTCCAATAAAATAGTCGTGCGTTGCACCCGCAATAATACAAACAACCGGTATCGATATAAATGCGAGCGGTCCAAAAAGCACTCCCTGAATCGGTCCCAAGACCGGTCCCGTACCTGCAATGTTCAAAAGTTCAATCAGCAAATTTTTCCACTTCGGCATTGCAACATAGTCAACACCGTCCGCCATTGCAACTGCAGGCGTTTTCCGGTTTGCATCGGGGTTAAAAATCTTTTCTACGAAAATTCCGTAAAAGAAGCCGCCAAAAATCAAAATCAGCATACCTATTATAAAAGTAATCATATAAGTCTCCTCATGCTCAATTTTATCAAAAATATTGTAACTGTTTTCCGGTGAACTGTCAAGCTCCCGCATTGCCTCACGCAAATTGCTGTCGACGCGTGTCAAGACTACAATATTACAGCGGATTAGATCCAAGTTTATAGGCGCTGTACAGCCGATAGGAAACGCTCATCAAAGGCTTAAGGAAACGCTGATTAAAGGCTTGACGCCGTTTAACAGCGTTTCCTAATTGTTTCTCAATGTTCAGTATAATAAGGTAGATTCTGAACATTTGCGAAACAATAGATTTTAAATGTGGGCACTGATTAATTCTCGATTGAATTAATCAGTGCCTCCTTAACGATGTTTACCGGTAAATTTTGCTTCGCAAAGTTTTTTTTCGAAGCAAAGTATATCCAACATTGTTTTTCAATGTTGAGTTTAATTAAGGTAGAGTTCCGGACGTTTTGCCGGCATGGACGCCGGCACAGAATGCACATCGAGTTTTGTTGCTCCAAACTCATCAAGTCAACAAAACTCGGTACATCATAAAAACACGGATGTTTTTATGATGTACTTATATCGTGATTTTTTTCAAATAGGTATTGAGCGCTTCCGTACCGTCAAGATTCGCTTTGGTCAGCTGCATCGCTTCGTTCATTGCGGCAGAAATTTGGGATATTTGATTTTCGATCTCGTTCCCGCCGTTTGACATTTCGGCGGCACCATCGGTTATTTTTTGCATTTCAGTTCCGACTTGTTTCACTCCGACCATCATTTCCGTTGAACCGTTTTGCACTTCGCTGGTGATATTCGTGATATTTCGGATTGCATCCAAAACTTGTGTGCCGCCTGCAGTTTGTTCTTCCATTGCATTAGCAATCACTTTTTCCTGCTCGCCGATGGTCGCTGTCATCTTTTGTATTTCCTCAAATTCATCGGAAACATTTTTGGAAGCGTCGGCGACATTCATAATTTCTTGCGATAACTGCTTTAAAGCTTGAGAAATATGCTTTCCCTGACTTCCCGATTCTTCCGCCAACTTTCTGATTTCATCGGCAACAACTGCAAAACCTTTTCCGGCGTCACCTGCATGAGCCGCTTCGATGGCGGCGTTCATTGCTAAAAGGTTCGTCTGACTTGAGATGTTTTGTATAACAGTGGAAGCTTCAATTAAACTTTCTGAAGTTTCCACCATCGTTTTAATTTTAGCGGCTGCATCATCCGTTGTTTGAGCTGCATGATCCGTTCTGCTCTCCAATCTTGAAATCAACTCCGAGTTCTTGTGTAAAATATCCGCAACGGAGTGAATGTTTGCAACCATCTGCTCAACTGCGGAAGAACTTTCCGCAACGGAGGCTGCCTGATTTTCGATATTGTTATCCAAGCTTTCCAAGTTGCGCGTTATTTGCTCCATCGTCGACTGCGTTTCTAAAACGCCCACCGCTTGACTTTGAATGGTTTTATTAATTGACGCAATATTTCCGTTTATTTGGGTAACACTTGAAGCCGACTGTCGAATACCTGCCGCCATTTCAGACGAATTATCTTTTGTTGCCATAACATTATTTTTTAACTGCCCGAAAAATTCTTTGTTGGACGAGAGCAAGGTATTATAGTCATAGCTAATATGTCCCAGTTCATCAAAACTTTCAATTTTTACTTCTTCCGATTGATAATTTCCCGCTGCCATATATTGTAGCTTTTCTGAAATATCGGTTATACATCGAGAAATAACGGTAAATTGATGGCGGATATTAAATAAAAAAGTACCGACTGTCAACAGAGAAAGCGGTACTACCCGTTTTATTAAAATTCCCCTGATTTCAGGGCTATCGGAAATTAATGTTACAAACGGCGTCATTGTTGCAATAACAACGGATAAGGTACCTGCTGACATCATAAACATAAGCCTTGTATTTAAATTAAGCGATTTGATATCTTTTTTAAAAATCGGAGCAAGCCATGTTTCTATTTTACGAACCAGTCGATACGCCCAAAAAAGCGTTACAACAAAAATATTTCCATAACTTAAAAATGCAAGTGCTAAAAACTGACCGCCATCTATATTTAAACCGAAACCGACAGCAACGGTCATCGCGGCTCCTACTACTATCGGGATGATAATGGTCAAGGATACATGGAGTTTAAAAAGCCGAGCGCATTCTTGAGGATATGAATGCCAAAACTGCATAGGACGAATCAAAAAACGCCACTTTAAAATCGGAACAATCAGCGAAATGAAGAGAAAAAGATAGGTAACCGGCGATAAAAAAAACTTTTTCACAAATTCCATGTCAAAAACACCGGATATCACTCCACAACAGAATTCCGTTGCGATCCAAAACAACATAACTGCGAACTCATATCCCAAAAGCCGTTTCGACGGCTCGGGTAATCTCACATCAGTTACTTCCATAAGGAACACCTCCCAGTTTTTGTTATATATATCTGAAAAAACAGTAAAACAAAGAAAAGTACAAAGCGGCTAGTATTGTAT